>JAPLCS010000301.1 GCA_026392145.1 Fimbriimonadales bacterium
AATTGACCACGTTGGGGCGTTAAAGATTTCGCCAATACGATGGTCGAAGCTCTGCAACGCGAACACATGCCCCAGCACTGACCACATGGGGTGAGCAAAAAAGAACTGGATATGCTCGGGGTGAGGATCATTGGCAGGGTTCATGAACACCCGTGGAACCATGACCAAAATTGAGCCTAAGTACAGCGGATAAATTCTCGCAAGCCGTGCCCAAAAGAAATCAATCCTCTGGCGCTTTCTCTCCGCCGGGCTATTGCTCGAATCGGAAAACTTAGCGTAATAATTTGAACCTAAAATGTATCCCGAGAGAATAAAGAAGAAGGACACACCCACAAACCCATGATGAATGGCATTCTTTATTGGCGCGGGAAAAAAGTCAGCAATCAACTTTTCGTAGTGGTACAAAACCACCATGAATGCAGCAAAAAACCGTACCGAAGTCAACTGCGGGAAGAATTCCCGATTGGGCTTAGATACGGCTTCAGATGAATTTGAATTAGCTTCCAACGTAATCCCCTGCAATCAAACTCAATCGCAATCCTTTGCTGAGCAAGAAGACGCTTCTAAATAAGGCTAACTAGCCTTCTTCAAATCTTCTTCGCTCAACAATACAGGATGCTTGCCACCATCGATAATTCCCTCTGGGAGAATCACCCTCTTAATTTCTTCTGAGGACGGAACTTCGTACATAACATCCATCATCACGCTCTCAATGATGGCGCGCAAAGCTCGTGCACCTGTCTTACGCTTGAGCGCCTCGCGGGCAACTTCTCGCATCGCACCTGGTTCAACCACAAGTTCCACTCCATCCATTTCAAAGAATCGGGTGTATTGCTTCAAGATCGCATTCCGAGGTTCACTCAAAATGTTCATCAGCGCATCTTCGTCCAAGGAATCCAAGGTGGCGATTACAGGAAGTCGACCGATGAACTCTGGAATGAGACCAAACTTCAACAAATCCTCAGGCAACAGTCCCTGAAGAATGTCAGCCGGAGTTTCCACTTTGCTCTCCGGATTACTTCGGAAGCCCATGGTGCTATCCTTCATCCGGCGCTTAATCATTTCTTCAACGCCTTCGAAAGCTCCTCCGCAGATGAACAAAATGTTTGAAGTGTCAAGCTGCAAATACTCTTGCTGAGGATGTTTTCTTCCACCCTGTGGCGGAATATTTGCCGTAGTGCCTTCCAAAATCTTCAGGAGTGCTTGCTGAACACCCTCACCGCTCACATCTCTCGTGATCGATGGGTTGTCCGATTTCCGAGCAACCTTGTCAATTTCATCAACATAGATAATCCCGTGTTCGCAAAGCTCCTTTGCGTTATTCGGGTCCATAGCTTCCGCCGCTTGCCATAGTTTCAGAAGAATGTTCTCAACATCTTCCCCGACATACCCGGCCTCAGTGAGAGCGGTAGCATCGGCAATTGCAAACGGAACGTTGAGCATCTTCGCCAAGGTTTGAGCCAACAAAGTCTTTCCAGAACCCGTGGGTCCGACCATAAGGATATTGCTCTTTTGAAGTTCGACATCTCCCTTACCTTTCTCGCCAATTCTCTTGAAGTGGTTGTATACGGCAACTGAAAGCGCTCGCTTTGCAGTGCTTTGTCCAACAACATATTGGTCCAAGTGAGCGACAATTTCTTTCGGCTTTGGAACGTTATTTGGCTTGCCAGGAGGTGGCGTTGGTTGATGAAGCGGCTGGGGTGCGCTTGAAGGGGTCTTGGCACCTGAAGGACGCACATCACCGTCATTGTGAAGGATGTCGTTGCACAAATCGATACAGTCGCTACAGACTGCACCATGAAGACCCACGATGAGCTTCTTCACCTGCTCTTTGGTCTTGCCACAAAGACAACATTGATCCCTTCTTTCCGATGTTTTCGCCATTCAGATGCCTACTCTTTAACTGATTTTAATGGATTAGGAGACTCTTTCCAAGACTTTGTCGACGATGCCATATTTCACAGCTTCCTCGCCTGACATAAAGTAGTCTCGGTCACAGTCCTTGCGAACTTGCTCCTCAGTCTTGCCAGAATGGTGACTGAGAATGCCCATCAGATCATCCATCATTCGGTTAATTTCGGCCGCTTGGACATTAATATCCGCAGCAGTGCCTCTAAAACCGGCTGAAACCTGGTGAATCATAATTCGCGAGTGCTTGAGCGCATATCTCTTCCCTTTGGCACCACCTGCAAGCAAAACTGCTCCCATTGATGCCGCCTGACCCACACAAATCGTTGCAACGTCGCACTTAATGTGCTGCATGGCATCGTACATCGCCAGACCAGCTGTTACTGATCCACCGGGTGAGTTAATGTAGAAGTCGATATCCTTGTCAGGATCTTCCTTCTCAAGAAAGAGTAACTGGGCAACGATAAGATTCGCGACATAGTCGTCAACCTCAGTCCCCAAAAAAATGATCCGGTCTTTTAAAAGCCTGGACCAAATGTCGTAGCTTCGCTCTCCGCGTGCGGTTTGCTCGATAACGTATGGAATTCCCATCTTACTTACCTGTCTACTCCATTCTGGCGTCTTTCAACGCCAAGCCCAAGGTTCTTTTCTTAGAACGCTCTCTGCATTAACTACAGAAACCGTGCCAATCCCCAGAATCCTCAGAATTGTTCCTCAACAATGCCAGAAGTGACCCAGCTATTATGCCAGGGTATCCCCATTTTTTGATTCTGATGGGCACCCAAATCCAAACTTTTAGTGGAAATCCAATTACCGCCAAAGGACCTGCTGGAAAAAATAACGCGAATGGTTTAGTGATATCGGCAATTCAAGCCTTCCAGATTGAAGGCAAAACAGGCATTTTTGACTCTAAAAAGAAGTTTAACATCGTACGGTAATCGTTCACTGGTTTCAAGTCGCCCACTTTATCCACCTGATCCTCACCCAATCCGGGCCACTTACCGTAAATCTTGCCACCGGGAACAGCCCCTAGCGCCATCATCACCGACGCACGGCCGTGATCAGTTCCAAGGCTAGCGTTTTCTTCCAACCGTCGACCAAATTCCGTCATTACAATCAGGGTCACTTTATCTGAGAGTTCACCTAAATCTGTCATGAAGGCGTCCACTGCCTCAGCAACCTTCTTCAACTGATTCGCATGAATTCCGGTATCGGCCCCCTGAGCCGCATGGTTATCCCAACCAGTCTCTTCCAACGAAGCAATCTCAAGCCCGAGATCAGATTTTAACAGGCTTGCCACCTCACGAAATCCCCTACCCAACTCTGTCGCAGGATAAACCGCACCGTGAGAAGGTTGGTAATTTTTGGCATCAAGCTTCTCAACTTTCTCTAACGCCGTCAGGGTGTCCCTTCCGGACTTCGCAACCAGGTCCTCACCGTCCCCGCAGACAAGAGAAAATCCGAGATGGACTGCACAATCGTCGGTGATGGCGCACCTCTCAACGAATCGGGAACCGTTTCCGCCCATGCCACTGCCCTTAAGGGGGTATCCAGTTCAGAGGCAGTTTGCACCAGATATCGCGCCAACCATCCGCTCGGCTCACTCGAATGTCCATGAGAAACCCCTCGTTCCATGGCTGACATTGCTTCAAAATGAGACCGGCTCATATCTCCCGAGCCGACGGCGTGAGCAATCGCAAGTTTTTCTTGCTCGTACCACTTTTTCAAAGGTGCCAAAGCAGGATGTAAAGCAAACTGCTCATTCAAAGCCACTGATCGTGCAGAGGCCCCTTTGCGCGCGTCTTGAGGAGCTGCGATTGCAATCGACGGGCGGGCGTCGTAGTATCGCGCCTCTTGATAAGGAACGACCATGTTTAATCCATCCGCACCTCCCCTCAAAAACAGTACGACTAACGTGTGATCAGAAGTCTGTGATTTCGATGCTCCAAGCTTTACCTGCGCAAGTGCCGAACCACTCATCAACCAAGGCAAGAGTCCAGTGAGCCCGGCCTGAACCCCCGTCTTGAGAGCCTGTCGACGGCTGATTGCTTGAAAAAAACTTGGACAACCCATCAAACCACCTGAAACTCCGGAGACGCCAACCGCCTCGCCAGTAACTGCCGACCCTCAACTTTCAAATATTCGTTGGGAACCGACGTTTCCTTAATCTTTCCGTGGGCGAGATTGTACGCAAACTGCCATCGAGGCAACATATTCGTCGCCCAACTCACCTGGTCCACAGGATAGCCGTCCGGGAGTGGCCAATCATACAGTAGCTGCCCCATTTTCCTCAGTTCAGTTTGCAACGCTAGTCCGCCATCGGTCTCGGCATTGGAGCGTCGAAGGCAAGCCACTAAGTAGTCAAATGGTCGCCTTAGCTTGGTAGGTCCATTTGTCAATTCAGGCGCGTGAACAATCACTCGCATCATGGCGCTTATATCACCACCGGTATTGGCATATTGGGTCGCGACCTTCTTTTCCAATTCCTCATGCCTACCTCCCGTGAAATGGGTGACCAACTTTCTTGCCAGATGTTTGGCAGTCGAAGGATGGTTAGCGAGGAGATCAAGAACCGCCTCACCATCCGAAAGCCCACCCCCGGAGGGAATCTTCACCCCAAGCACAACTTTCGCACCAAGATCATGTCTTTCTTCATCAAATCTAAAGGAACCTTTGGGTCGCAGGAACCTGGTTTCCATAGCCCATCCCGTCAAGCAACGAGCTACTTCCTGAATGTCCTTCTGGGTGTATCCACCGTCAATTCCCAGAGAGTGCAACTCCAAAAGTTCCCGCGCAAAATTCTCGTTCGGATGCCCCTTAAAGTTCAGTTGATTGTCCAAGTACACCAGCATGGATGGCGACTTCGTCATTGACTTCAGCATCTCTGGGAATTTCCCGAGCGCAAATTTCCGAACAATTTGTTCCTCCTCGTTCCCCTTGAAAAAGGCACCATCTGCCTTACCCGAGTAGATGTTAAAGTGGTTGGACCAAAAGTCAACCATTCGCTCCTTGAGTTGGTTCGGGCTATACGTCGCCCTTAAAATAGCAGCGCTTTGTAATTGCTCCACCACTCGGGCACGAGGTATCTCCATCAATTCCACCGCCTGAAGTCGAATAGCATCCAAACTCTGGACTTGTAAAGTAAGTTCCAATGGCTCAGGAAACGTAGCACGTAATTGGGATTCTAAATACTGCTCCTTGCCCAGTTCCTGAAAAGTGTGTTCCTCCTGTGAGGACCATCCGAACGTCAACCGATTGAGCAATCTTTCTGATTCAGTTCCCGAAGGGGACCGATAACCGAGGTCACGACTTTGTCGTCTCGCCGAGTTCGCAATTCGAGCACACCCTCCCGCAGCGACTAAACCAGCCCCTGCAACAAACAAATCGCGACGAGAAATGCTCATATAAAACCTGCATGTAACAAACTGAAACTACGAGCTCACTTCGGCAAGACCTGCTTGTTTGCGTAACATCGCCCTAAATCCTGCCCCGCTTGACACCAACAGCAGTAACGGTGCAAACAAAAACCAACCCAGCACCGGTAACAATGCAGACATAACGAGAAATCCAGAAGCTCGGCTGAAAGCATGATAATCAGAAAGGGCACTACTTTGATCTTTGAGCCGCGAGGCTGCAACTAGCGCCACCCCACTCGCCCCGACTGCCGCCAAGGCGAAATAAGATGCAATCATCAACAGACCCAAAAGCTTGATCAGAGGATTCGGAACATTCAAAATAGTCAGTCCAAAAAAGCCACCACCAGTGACCAAAACTCCCAAGCCTGCGCACTTCTTTGATGAACTAACCACCGCTTGATGAGCAATCTCCATTCGAGAGGCAAACAGTAACGAACACATCAACAAAAATGCCCAACTTGTAACTCCAATCCCAATCAAAACTGAGACCACTGAAAAAACGTCGCCTATCGTAACCATGAATCTATCTTCCTCTAACAAACCTTACGAATGATAGGTAATCCACGATTCAAACACTTCATAATCTCGGTTAATGGCAACCCGCAAGCGGATTCTTCCGATTCGAATTCTGTTTGCGCTGTTCGGAATCCTCTGTGTAGGCGTCGGTTTTGTAGGTCTTGTGACCCCCGGACTCCCCGGATTTGTCTTTTTCCTCATCGCTCTCTGGTCATTCCGCAACTCATCTTCCCGACTAGAAACGTGGCTCCTTAACAACCGCATGATAGGTCCCACACTCAGAGACTGGGAAGAAACTCGCTCCATGAAGCGATCCACCAAAATCATTGCTATCTCGGCCATTTGGCTGGCAATTCTTGCGACCTGCACACGTATCTGGACAAAGCTTGGCTCGCAAGACACCATCGAACTACCGTTCCTCGAGAGATTTTTCAGACAGCAAGATGGCAAGCGATTTCACTACTACTTTGTAGCGCTAGAAAACCCCAGACTCATCGCGGTAATTCCCATTGCCGTGTTGCTACTTACGGCTGTGCTTCTGACAATCTACTTATCACGCATCAAAACAAAGTCATCTCCTGCCAGCGAATAGACTAATATCTTTGATTTTCACAGCCGTGGACCCGGTGTTCGTGATTCTTACGTACCTACCACCAGTCGGAACGGAGCGCAGCGCAACCTCACCCACTTTTGTAGGTGGATACTCCTTCAAATAGCCTGCCAAATTATCAATCTTAATCCAATTGACTGCCTCGGCAATTTTCTCGGTAGTTCCATAAACTTTGACTTCAAGACCACCAGCAACTTCACCCCGGATTACCATTTCTGCCAGCAATCGGTCACGTCCCAAATCGAATTCGAGCCAACCTCCTGCAGGCAAGCTCAAGGCGGTTGCATCTGAACCATCAGCAATTCCAGCCAATTGAGCTGGAAAAGAACCTGCAGAATCTTTCACAGGCTTCCCAGCAGCAAGATTTTGCTCCCTCAGAATCGTGACAGAAGGAAGGTTCACCGGCATTTCAATAGTGATGACTTTGGTATTGCCACGAGCAAACTGATCCGAAAAGTGCCACGACGGCACTACCAAACTTTCACTGCCTTCTGCAGTCGTTGCTGTAACCTCAAATTCACCCACAAAACCATCGGCAAATTTGGGCAAAACCACAAACCCATTGGCGTCAGTGTTACCTACTTCTGTCACTTTGTCCCCGAACTTGACACTCACCTTGGCGGAAGGTATCACTAACCCCTGCGGGGTAACAAGTTTGCCCAGAACAACATTGGGATAACCTACCTTGCCGTTCATAATCCAGTTCGCCTCAAACATCGTCAAAGGTCCTGCCTCTGGTCGAGCAAGCTGCTTAAAAACAGGATTATCATTACTCCGAACAGGCGGTATCAAGCTCATTAACAATTGCGTATCCGTGAGATTGGTCCCAAACCCTGGTCGCGGTGAAGCGACGCGTCGCGGATCGACTGCACCATCAGGCCCTTCAGCATTCACATACTTCCCCGCACCAAACGTGCAAAAACTGTAGTAAGAAGAATCCACTGCCCATCGGTTACAACGACGGGCAATATCATGGCTGGTCTGCAACCATAGTCCTGCCGGGTCTAGGTAGAACACTGCATCAGGAATCGAAGCAATTTGATGTTCAACAACGACCCGAAGCAATCTTCCCCTCGGATCTTTAGACACACTCCCCGACGGCAAAACAAATTCAAACTGCTTAGCGGTACCCACCTTCTGAGCCCCTCGCCAAATAGTCACCGAGGCGACATCTTGGTCCGAGTGAACTTGTACCGAAGTACCTGAATGAGTGAGATAGGATTTGGCTAGCGGCACTTCAGCATCCGCTAAAGCCAGACTAAGACTTGGTCGCTGCTCGGGCGACGTCGAACTCCAAATTGCACAAGTATCTTCGAATTCCAACAAGAATCCATAATTGCTGCCCTCGTGATTCGCCCAATTTTGCAACACATTACCGAGACCCTCAATTTCAATCTTGTCCTTCGCGTCCTTGATGGTGCAATTTAAAACCTCTCGATCGCTCGAACCAATTGCACCCGGACTTTGCCAATTCGCATGGTCACCACCTGCCGAATTCCAAGTCACCCCAGGAGCAAACGGTTTCTCACCACCCCTTGGGAGAGTGGCCATTCTCGAAACCAAAGTTGCGATTCCAGGCGTAAGCCATGGCTTTTTGATGACACTGACCGATTTAAGTTTTCCGTGCTCTTCATCCGCCATTCGCAACGTCAACTTGCCACCAATAATTTTCTTATTTCGAGGAATAGCTAAGTCCAAACTTCCAAACCGCATCAAAACATTTCGCTTTTTCCCACCCGTCAAGGCGAACATCGTTGGAACGGTAAAGCTAGGCGCCTCGGCATCAATTTCGGCTTCATGAACCTCCCAATATCGATTAATCGATTCTTGGGAATGCGCCAACAAGCAACCACGGGATAGATCAAGCGTCTCAGCTGAACCAGGCTTGACGCTCAGCATCAGCAACGGCAAGGCGATAGTGGACAGAATCATTTCCTCTAGGTTATCCCCATTCGTGCCCGAATCTGAGCACCTTAAAACAACTATCCCTTTGAATTCAATGAATCCAAAGGGATAGTCTTAAATTTAGTCGAGAAAAATTATTCGCTAGCAGGTGCTTCAGCAGCTTTCTTGGTCGCCTTCTTTGGTGCTGCAGCAGGCTTGGCTGCTTTCGCAGGCTTCTTTCCACCAGCAGCTGCCGTTGCCTTCGCTTCCTTGATAGCAAGCTTGATGGTTTCTTCTTTTCTCTTTCGCTTTGCACGAAGCTCTCTGTTTCTGATGCGCATAATTCCTTAAAAGATACCCCAAAAAATCAATCAGCTCAAAGTTCGAGCGATTTCCCGTAAATCATCTTCGCTCGGAACCGCAACTCCAACCTTACGAACGACTGCCGCCGCCGTGTGGGTTGCAAGCCGTAAACAAGTCTCATCTATCGGTCCAAAAGCGGCACAAAGCGCCAAGGTACCAATCACAGTATCACCCGCCCCCGCCTCATCATAAACCTCAACCTTAACCGCTGGCACTTGGAACACGCCCGCTGAACTCGCCGCCACCATTCCGCTACCACCAAGCGTCACCACCAGCGATTCGATTTCAAGTTGCTCTCTCAATCGCTTTGCAATTTCAGGTGCTTCGGTATCGACAATCGGTTGATGCGACCCAATCGCCGCCGAGGCCTCAAACCGATTCAAACTCACCACACTCGCACCCTTGTAAAAATGTGCCGAGCCAGGCTTAGCGTTTGCTACAACAGGGATTCCAAGTTCCTTGCCAATCTGCACCACCTTCTTGATTACCGGACCGGGAATAGTCCCTTTCTGATAATCACTCAGCAAAACAACCTGACTAGACTTTGCACATTCTGCAACCAGATTCAAAAGCTGAGCTTCAAGTTCATCGCTCAGAGGTCGTTCAACTTCATGATCTATTCGAAGAACCTGGTGAGAATGATTCGCCAGCACCCTGGTTTTCCGAGTCGTTGGGCGGCTACTATCCCGAAGAATCTCAACCGGACCAGCCCCGCTCATCTTGAGAGCCCCTACCAACGTATCACCCGCCGAATCTTGACCAACCACGCCAATCACGCCGGATGCCGCCCCAAAAGCCATCATGTTCATCGAAACATTCGCGGCACCACCGGGCACACTGGACACCCTGTTCTGCTTGATGACCATCACCGGCGCCTCTTGGCTAATACGAGTCGCCTGGCCAAAGATGTATTCATCGAGCATCAAGTCGCCCACCACAAGGGCGCGCAATTCTTTGAATCGAGATAAGTAGGTAGCTCCGTTCATGCAGACTCAGTTTCCTGCGGTTGTTTCGGACTTAACTCCGGCTCATTTTCATAGGTCCCACCCCGCTTAAGTGACCTAACAATCACCACTCCTCCCGCAAGCGCCAATACTAAAGCCAGAATATGCGCCTCGGTAAAAGGACTCCCGCCTACCGTTGAAGAGCTAGTCCCCGAGCGGAAAAATTCATAAACAAATCTTGTAATGGAGTGAGCTACCAACCCAACTCCCACCGTAAACCCAGGCCGACTTATTTTGCGTTCAATTAACAACACCAACGCAAACGCAACCACGTTCATAGCGGAATCATAAACCTGAGCAGGCACGTTGTACATGTGATTCTCAGGGCTGTAAGCTAAAAACGGAAACGCGTGATCCGCCGGTCGACCGTGACAACATCCATTCAGCAAGCAACCAACCCTTCCCACGGCGTGTCCCAAAATAAAACCCGGAGTCGCAAGATCCAAGAACGCAACAGGATTGAGCTTCTTGATTCGGCAGAATCGCCACGCCGCAAACCCACCAACCAAAAATCCACCGAAACTTGTCAATCCTTGAAACTGAGGTGAAAAAAGCTCCTTGGGGTGAGAAAGGTAGTAAGGTAGCTCCTGAACAATAAAGAAGAGCCTAGCGCCTAGAATTCCCGCCAGAATCGCCACGAAAGCAACATCGCCTACCTGATCTTTGGTGTAACCGAACCGAGACGCTCGCTGCCGGGCAATAAAGATAGCGAGAAAAAACGCTACGACCATCACCGCGCCAAAACTAGCGACCTTGAAGCTACCGATTTGGAAGAGGAGAGGGTGCATAAAATAGAAAGCTCATCTTCCCGCTCAACAACTGCCTTGAAAGGAAGCACATTAAGCTGAAAGATGAGTCACAGAAACTTAGTGGTGACCGTGACCAGACTGAGGCTCGTACCATTCGGACACAGAATCTCGATCAATCGTCTTCTTGTAAGCGGTGTAAATGTACGCATTAATAACCAAGGCGATAGTGAGACCGACGGCGCCACCCTTAAACCCAGCAATCATATCCTTGGGCTGATAATCCAGTTCCCACGGCTTTCCACCGACAGTTCCAACATAAAAGCCAAACACAGTCAGCACCAGCATTAACACAATGCCAAGAATCCTAGCAAGCCTCGCATCCTCTTCAATGACTGGTTTTTCATCCTGAAGGTGGTCTTCGTTGTGATTCATCACTCATTATTATGCTCCAAAATCTTGCCCCAATTTGGCAATCAAAGAAGAAGCATTGAAGTAGGTACGGTCTCACCTAACCCAGAACTCGTCAAGAATTCACTTCAAAAATCGATTCAAAGTTGTTCGAATTTCAGCCACTCTTTCATCTTTAGAATCAAAATGCGAATCGCCATCATTGCCGAACACGCAGTCCTCTAAGTGGTGGGTAAGCAGCACGAGCCCAAGCTGATCCAATGCCGCCCTTAAGGCAGAAACCTGTGTAAGCACATCCACGCAGTAACGTTCCTCTTCAATCATTTTCTGAATGCCATTCACCTGCCCAGAAATCCTGGATAGTCTACGCTTGGCGTCCTCGTACACGTGGCTGCTCATAGTTAAGTCAAATAATACTGCTTCTTCGCGCGAAACCTTTGGTTCCTACCGTTCGCACCAAGTCTGAAAGAGTTACACGCGGGTCTCGACAGTAAATCTAAGAACTTCTATCAACATTTAGCGTATAATGACTTAGTAGATACCCATCGGGGGTACTGTATTAGCATGAAACGCGCATTTACTCTTATTGAACTTTTGGTGGTTATTGCCATCATAGCAATCCTTGCCGCCATCCTTTTCCCAGTATTCGCCCAAGCCAAAGCAGCAGCAAAAAAGACTGCAGACTTGTCCAATCTCAAGCAAATCGGTACCGCGATTACTATGTATGCAAGCGATAATGATGATCGAACGATGGTTGCAGACCACGATGCAGGTTGGGATTGGTTTGACCCTCTTTTTTCCTACACCAAGAGTTCCGAATTGTTTAGAACTCCAGCCTACACAAGAGTTCAAGTTACCAATGATGAAGGAGAACTAGAAGTTCCACGAACGGACTACTCCATCAATGGCATTTTTTCTCATGGTTCGTCCATGACTGTTTCCAGTAGCCCAGCTCAGCAAATTGTTGTGGCAATGAGAAACGTTCAAATTGCCGAGCCTGACTATCACCCATGGCCATCCAGTGCTTACGAAGATCGCTTGACCCCAGATTGGAATGACCTAACAAAATACACAGGCGGTCACCACGATGAGGATGGACACGAAGGTGAAGAAGAGGACTGGTTTAGAGCGCGCCTACAGCTGAGGCCGTGGAATCAGCGAGGGGCAAATTTTGCATTTTTGGATGCTCACGCCAAATACCATCCTTGGGAGCAAACCGAAAAATTAAACGGTCTCTATCCGGGAATGCATAACGTTGATAGAATGGTTGAGGACCGCCTCTAAGCCACTTTTTCCACTATATTAAATTCTAAAAAAGCACCCAGCTGGGTGCTTTTTAGTTCAATTCATTTCCCAAAAACTAGCCACCCTTCTTTGTGGGTGTCTTCGCCTTCGACTTCTTGACCGCCTCATCAACAAATCGTTGTAACTCGGTGGCGGGCATGTAACCAATGCTCATCAAAATCGGAGTTCCAGTAGAACTCATCACAAAAAGAGAAGGAAGCACAAAAAGAGAAGGAAGTCCAGTGACTCCTAATTGTTGAGACAGCACTCTGCCCTCTCTATCCACATCCTGCTTGACCAATATAAAATCTTTCAATATCTTTTCGCCAGCAGCCGACTTAAAAACCTCTTTATCAAGCATCTTGCAGGGTCCGCACCACTCAGCATGGAAGTCAATAAAAATCAGTTTCTTCGTCTTTGCCGCCAGTTTCTTCGCCGCAGTCATATCAGTCGTCCACTTGAGGTCTGCCACCGAAAAAGAAGCAAGTAAAGCGCAACCAGCAATAAATCCTAATTTCATTTGGTTTTATTGTGCAGCAGATACACTTCATTTGTTATAGCTTCTGGGAAATTCGCGTAGAAGTAAACTTAGGACACCGCATGAGTCAAAAGCCATTCCGCCTTTACGATTCGCTTTCTCGACAAGTCAAAGTCCTGGAAACGCAAGAGCCCAATCACCTTAGGTTCTATTCGTGCGGTCCTACCGTGTACTCCTATGCACACATTGGAAACTTCCGATCCTTTGTAACTTCAGACCTCATAGTCCGCACCGCACGAGCAATCGGCATGAAGGTGACATGGGTGACTAACATCACCGATGTCGGTCACCTCACTGAGGACGATGTCGCCGATGCTCAGGGAGAAGACAAAATGGAGCGAGCACTCAGATCAAAGGAGGGCGAGCAGTTTAATAACGTTTGGGAGCTAGCTGAGTACTACGAAGACGCCTACAAAGAAGATTGGAAGCACCTCAACCTAGTAGAACCAAACGTTCGCCCCAAAGCCACCCAGCACGTTCGCGAACAAATCCTCGCCGCCGAGGAACTCATCGACAAAGGATTCGCCTACGAAACCCCAACCGGCGTCTACTTCTCGGTTGAAAAATTCCCCGAATACGGAAAGCTAAGTGGAAACACTCAAGAAAGTCTCCGAAAAGGAGTCCGCGATGTTGTCATGGATGAGAATAAGCATGACCAATCTGACTTTGCGGTCTGGAAAAAAGACGACAAACACCTCATGCAATGGTTCTCACCTTACGGATGGGGATTCCCAGGCTGGCACATTGAATGTTCGGTAATGGCTCGCGCTTATCTCGGCGACACTATTGACCTCCACAGTGGCGGCGAGGACAACAAATTCCCCCACCACGAATGCGAAATCGCCCAAAGCGAAGCCCTCACAGGAAAGCCCTTTTGTGGACACTGGGTACACACCTCCCACCTGCAAGTCAATGGGCAAAAGATGTCAAAGAGTCTCGGCAATTTCTATTACGTGCGCGGTCTCATGAAAGACGGAGTCGATCCGCTAGCCATTCGATTCGCTCTCATTAGTGGCGTCTATCGAAAAAATCTTAACTTCACCGACCAAGGACTCGTCGATGCCGCCACAAACATCGACCGATTCAAGCGAGCGGATGAGACCATGAAAGCAGGGCTCGAAGCAAAGCGAGCGGGTGAAAACACACTAGGAACCGAATTAGAAAAACTTTACGATGAGGCACTCGAAGCCATGTGCTCGGACTTGAACACACCCGTTGCCATTGCAAAAAGCCTTGAAGGAGCCAAACTTATCTCCAAGGAAGGCGACTCAATCACTCTCAGTTCAGCCCAATCTGCAGAAAAGTTCCTCAACCTGGTCAATGATCTATTAGGAATCGTCCGAGGATCCTTCCATCTCCAAGCCATTCAAGAGAATACAAGCAACGTTGATTCATCCAGAATCGAGGCACTCATTCAAGAAAGGAAAGAAGCAAAGGCGTCAAAAAATTGGGCAAGAGCTGACGAAATTCGAAAAGCTCTTACCGAAGAAGGCATCACTCTCACCGACAACCCAGACGGAACAACCTCATGGGCACAGGCCTAAAACAAAAATAAATCTTTCTTGCACCGTTTCGTGCGGTTAATTCGTCACCGCCGTAGCATCAAGAATAACCGTTGAGGTATCTTCTTTGGTTGACTGTCGAAAGATAGTTGAAAACCTGACCACGAGTAGCGTGCAGTTGGATTCGCCTCCCTTTGCATACCTACCCGATCACGGTGATACTTATGGCGAAAGAAAGTCTCATACAAAAGCACAAAAAGAAAGCTGCAGCTTGGGAAAGGTGGATGGCCGAAGAAAGGGCAATCCTCGAACTTCCCAAGGATAAGCAAGTTGAAGCGCTTGCAGCATTCAAAGCGCGGCGAGTCAAAGCCCGCATGTTCAAGAGTCAACGATACAATCGTTGCGCGATCACGGGACGACCACACGGCTACTCCCGATTCTTCGGCGTATGCCGGCAAGTCTTCCGAGAGAAGGCTCACCGCGGCGAACTTCCAGGCGTGAAGAAATCCAGCTGGTAATCACAGGAGTACAAATATGCACAGCGATCCTATTGCAGACCTATTAACACGTATTCGGAACGGTTGCCGAGCGAAGATGATGAGCGTTGACGTTCCTCATAGCACTATCAAACTCGAAATCGTCAAGATTCTCGAACAAGAAGGCTATGTTGAATCTCACCAAGTCACCAACGAAACCAAGTTCCCTAACATCCGAATCGTTTTGAAATACGACAACAAACGACAACCACTTATCAACGAAATCAAGCGCGTATCCAAGCCTGGTCTTCGTGTGTACAAGGCTGTCGAAGAACTCCGACCTCTTCGAAATGGTCTCGCTACGAGAATCATTACGACGAACCAAGGGCTCATGACCGACCGAGAAGCTCGACGCCGAAAAATCGGTGGCGAAGTTCTCTGTGAGGTGTACTAACCATGTCACGAATTGGAATTAGACCGATTGAAGTTCCTGGCAATGTCACCATTTCTGTGGATGAAGCAACTAACGTAGTTTCAATTGCAGGACCAAAGGGAACCCTATTGCAACCAATCAGCCGGCTGCTTTCTGTAAAGCAAGAAGACGGCAAAGTTCAAATTGAACGACCTAACAACCTCAGAGAAGCACGAAGCCAACACGGTCTCGCTAGAACACTTCTCGCAAATATGGTTGAAGGCGTCACTAAAGGACACAGCAAACAACTTGATGTCATCGGGGTTGGTTACCGGGCCACTATGGAAGGCAAGAACCTCTTGCTCAACATGGGCTACTCCCACCCAGTTCGAGTCGCTGCCCCAGAAGGAATCACTCTCGAAGTGAAAGCCGACGATAAGGCAAGAACTCAAAGCATCATCGTGAGCGGAATCGACAAAGCCCTCGTGGGCCAAGTTGCCGCTGACATCCGGAAAGTCCGAAAGCCAGAACCTTACAAAGGTAAGGGTATTCGGTACCAAGGAGAAGTTATCAAGCTCAAGGCAGGTAAGAGGGCCTCGGCTAAGAAGTAAGGAGACGTTATGGCAAAGACAACTAGACAAGACCTTCGCCTTGCGCGGCATGCACGACTTCGAAAGCGTGTTACCGGGACTCCGGAAAAGCCGCGACTGGCAGTATTCCGCAGCCTTAAGCACATTTCGGCGCAAATTATCGATGACACTACGGGCATTACCTTGGTTTCCGCGAGTTCAATGGAAAAGGACCTCAAAGCAGGTGGCAACATTGAAGGAGCCAAGAAAGTGGGTGCAGCAATTGGCGAACGAGCTAAGAAAGCTGGACTCTCAACCGTTATTTTTGATCGTGGAGGCTTCCAATACCACGGTCGAGTTTCGTCTCTCGCAGACGGCGCTCGAGAAGCAGGGTTGGAGTTCTAAACCATGAGAATGCGAATGAGTGGGAAGCGGGAAAGCCGCAACACCGATGGTGGTCCACAACTAGACGTTCGAATCATTCGAACAAACAAAGTTTTCAAGACGCACAAAGGTGGAAAGACCGCTAGCTGGTCCATCCTCGTTGTCGTCGGAGATAACAAAGGAAGCGTAGGAGTCGGACTCGGTAAGGCCCGAGGAATCCCCGATGCCATCCGAAAAGCTGAAGAAGCCGCTCGAAAGGCAATGTTCAAGGTTCCAATGATTGGCGAAACCATCCCTTACGAAATCCGAGCGGTATCCGGAACTGCTGAAGTCGTTCTTCGACCAGCTGCTCCTGGTACTGGGGTCAAAGCTGGCGGAGCCGTCCGACAGTGCCTTGAAGCCGCAGGAATTCATAACGTTCTCTCCAAGTCTCTCGGAAGCCGAAACGCAATCAACATGGCATACGCCACCATTGAAGCGTTCAAAGCTCTCGAAGATCCAGAAGCCGCTGCAAACCGACGAGGAATCGAAGTAAAGCAGTTGGTACCTTGGATTGAAAAAGCTCGAAAGGAGGAAGAATTCAATGCTTCGCATTAAGCTCATCAGATCAACCGTTGCTCACCAGTGGAGAACTCGGCGAGTGGTCGAGTCACTCGGTCTTCGAAAGATTAACCAAGTGGTTGAACACGACGACACCCCAGTGATCCGAGGAATGGTTCACCGCGTGAAGGAACTCCTTCACGTTGAAGAAGTAGAAGGCACCCCATCCAAAAAGGGCACTACGAAAGCAGCTCCAAAAGCGGCCGTAGCAGAAGCTCCTAAGAAGGCAAAGGCTGCCAAGGCAACAGAAACTGTCGCAGAAGCGTCAGAAGAAAAGCCAAAGAAAAAGACGACCAAAAAGTCGGAGGAAGCTAAGTAATGGGTCTGCACAACTTTAGTCCAAGTCCGGGAAGCACGTTCAAAAAGCGACGAGTTGCCCGAGGAATCGGTTCGGGAATGGGTAAAACCGCTACCCGAGGTACCAAAGGTCAAAAGGCACGACGACAAATCCACCCGAACTTCGAAGGTGGTCAGTCGCCGATCTTCCGACGACTCCCAGTAAAGAAGGGTTTCAGAAATGTAAACCACAAGGAGTTCGCAATCATCAACCTTGATGATCTCGAACTGCACTTCAACGCTGGCGATGAAGTCAACCCGGAAACCATTAAGGCGAAAGGGATTGCTGATGCTTCAAAGATGGACGGACTGAAGGTTCTCGCCTTCGGAACGCTGACTAAGAAGCTTAAAGTATCCGCTCATAAATTCAGCAGCGCAGCTAAGGCTGCAATTGAAGCGAACGGTGGAGAGGCTATCTCCCTCGGAGAGTCCGCACAGTGAGCTTCGGAGGATTTGGAGGAAGCGCGTTTGGAGGCGGAGGCGGCTATAAGTCGCTTTCGCTCCCACTAACAAGCATTTTTAGACTTGCTTGGGAGGATGAGGACCTTCGTGCGCGCATCCTCTTTGTCCTCTACATGTTTGGCGTCTTTGCACTAGGCGTCCATATTCCCGTGCCTGTCCCAGGCCTTTCTGAATCCGACGTCATGTCGAAGCTTCAGAATTCACAAGTTTTCCAACTTATCGACAGTTTTGGCGGCGGCGCCCTCAGGAGACTCTCTATCTTCTCCCTCGGCATGAACCCGTACATCACCTCGTCGATTATCATGCAAATTTTGTCCACCGCATTCCCTCAAATGAAAAAAGAACTTGAGGAAGGCGGAGAATACGCTCGCAAAAAGCAAAACCAACGAACACGACTCCTCACAATCGTAATGTGTATCGTCCAAGGTTTTGCCTACATCAACATGCTCAAGACAGGTCTTGGACCAGAAGCTATTGATGGCAAAGCGATTGCAACCATTCTTATCTGCTGGACCGCAGGATCCATGTTCACCCTCTGGCTCGGCGAGCAAATTTCCGAGCGGGGAATCGGGAACGGAGTGTCTCTAATGATCTTCGCAGGGATTATGATTGCCATGCCCTACCAAGGTCAAAAGCTTATTCAAGGCGTGAAGGACGGAGCCGTTCCAATCATCAGCGTGATCCTGTTGTTCGCAATCTTCTTTGCCACAACCTGGTTGGTCGTGCACTTCACTTCAGCCCAGCGACGAATCCCCGTTCAACACATGAGAAGAATGGTGGGAACCAAGGCACTCGGTGGAAAGACTAGCTATTTGCCTTTCTCGCTCCTGATGGCAGGCGTGTTACCTATCATTTTTGCATCGGCAATCATCTACATGCCACAACAATTTGGAAGCATGTTTGGTGGTGAGGCAACACCTCCGAATCCGGTTGGTGCAGCATTCATGACCCTGGGTAACTTCATCAGTCCGGCCCCGAGCCAGCCCATTTTCGGTATCAACTTCTCCATTAACCCAATCGGATGCCTCATCTACGTAGGAATGATTTTCTTCTTCTCCTACTTCTGGAACGCAATCCAGTACAACGTAGAAGACATCAGCAATAACCTCAAACGAGCAGGTTCAATTGTTCCCGGAGTACGTCCTGGCAAACAAACCAAAGACTTCCTCGATGACGTTATTTCTAAACTCACGATTGTAGGTGCTGGCTTTATCGCTCTCATTGCACTCCTGCAATACATCACACCAGCCGTTACCAAACTAAGCTATCAATACGGTGTGGGTGTCGTAGGTGGAACTTCTTTGCTCATTCTCGTAAGCGTTGCTTTAGAAACAATGCGACAGATTGAAGCCAACCTGCTGATGAAGCAGTACGATCAATAAGGGTCTACTCTCCCTCTAAAACATTCTGAGGGAGAGCCCCGCTCATCCGTGATACGATGAGTTGGAGAATTCAACAATGAGGTTAATTCTAATTGGCCCCCCTGGAGTTGGAAAAGGAACCCAATCGGCACTATTGTCGAGCAGACTCGGTGTTTTCCCCCTCTCAAGCGGAGAAATCTTCCGAAAAGAGATTGAGGCCCAAACTGACCTCGGCAGACTCGCCAATAGCTACATCAAGCATGGCGAACTCGTACCCAACGGTGTGACAATCGAAATGATGGCGAAGCGACTACGCGAACCGGAAGTACGCAAAAAGGGATTCATACTCGATGGTTTTCCGCGAACAACTCGACAAGCCGATGCACTCGACGAAATTTTAGAGGAAATGGACTTACCTTTAAGCGGGGTCGTGTCTCTGGAAGCTCCTGAAGAACTAATCGTTCGAAGACTGAGCGGAAGAATGGGATGTACCCAATGCGGAGCTATCTATCACAGTATCAATAAACCTCCCCGACGCGAAGGATTCTGTGATGTGTGCAACAGCCCGATAGTCGTACGATCCGACGACCAACCAGAAACCATCCGAGAGAGGCTGAGAATTTTCAAAGAAACTACCGCGCCAGTCGTTGAACACTATCAGGCTAAGTCCATGCTCACCCGAGTAGATTCCACCCAAGATCCCGAAGAGGTTTACGCCGCAATCCTGAACGCACTGAAATAACCATGGCTATCATCAAAACGGACGCTCAAATTGAACTGATGAAAGAATCAGGTCGTATTGTCGCAAAAACATTGCGCCTTGTTTCCGAACAAATACGCCCCGGAATCTCCCCGCTAGAACTTGATACCATGGCGGAAAAACTCATCAGAGAAGAAGGCGGCACGCCAAGTTTTCTGGGCTATCGCGGTTATCCAAACGCAACCTGTATCGCTGTCAACGAAGTTGTCGTTCACGGGATTCCCTCACCCGAACCTTTGAAAGAGGGCGACATTATCACCCTAGACTTCGGAGTCTACAAAAATGGCTGGCACGCCGACAGCGCTTGGACCTACCCCGTCGGTGAAATCTCTGCAGAAGCCAAGAAACTGCTTAACGTCACCAAAGAATCACTTATGCAGGGTATCGCCAAGGCAAAACCAGGCAACACCACAGGAGACATCGGTTACACCGTCCAAAAATATGTCGAAAGCTTTGGCTATGGAGTGGTAAGAGAACTTGTTGGTCATGGCATCGGCGAAGTGCTTCACGATGATCCGCACAACGTGCCCAACTTCGGCAAGCCAGGAACCGGCACCAAATTAAAGGTGGGAATGTGCATTTGCATCGAACCAATGATCAACCAAGGCACCCACAAGGTCATCACTCTGAAAGATGGCTGGACCGTGGTGACCTCCGACAATAAGCTTTCAGCCCACTTTGAGCACACCATCGTCATTACCAAAAATGGCCCGGTGATCCTCACCAAAGAGTAACCCACTCTCAATAAATGACTTTATTGAGCGGGTACTCCA
>JAPLCS010000267.1 GCA_026392145.1 Fimbriimonadales bacterium
ACCCAAAACGGATTTTTGCCATCCCAATGGTTTGCCCAAATTCGAGACCAATTCAAACCAAGCTTTCCCATTTCCTGCAATGACTCCTCCCACGGCGCCTTCCCTGCCGAAAGCCATGCAAGATTAAAACCTATCGGCCAATACGGCTTCCCGTTGTCAAGCCGAAAACCCTTCACACCCTTCAACCGAACAAATCCATCCGGTACAACTTCATTAACCGAGGTTTGCACCGAAACACCGGCCTGCTTTCCATTAAGTAGCACCTTCCCAGAAAACTTCCCTGGAACCACCGAAGTCAAAACCGCATGCCATTTTCCTTGCGAAAAATATCCTAATCTCGTTTGCTTAATTCCGCCAGGTCCCGAAAACTCAATCCTAACATCATTCTCTTCAAAATCAAACGGATTTCCAGAAGTTTTCAAATCAAAGTCCACAACCGCAGGTCCGTACCATGAAGTAGCGAGCTGGTCCGAAAGCAGCATCAAAGAAAGGAAAATCATTGGTCTCTCAACCCTACCGCAACGGGAATGAAAATACAAATCAAAATGTAAATTCCCCGATAGTAAAGATTCATTAACACTTGCAAAAATTTGCGAGTGACGGCTGTAAACTCCGCCTATGTTTACTCTTGTTGCCTTAATGTTGACCCAAGCAAACTCCAAAGCAACCAACGTTCCTTACTTTGAAGTTCCTGCTGGCTCACAATATGCTCAAGTAAATCCAGGAGGAACGACTATTCTGCCCAATGGCCGCTTTCTAACTCCATGGGGAAAGAGACTTTACACAGGTCCTGATTTGTGGCAAGTCGTTATCAGCCCCACGAATGGAGCAATCATGGGAATCCACGATAATGGTTTCACGGTCTATGAAGGCAGTAAGTTTAAGACTTTTATTCGAAAAGATATTGCACCTGCAGCGGCCTTCACACCCGATGGCAAGTACTGCCTCCTCAGTCTCGGTGATGCAGGAAGCATTGAAGTTCTTTCCGCTTCAAGTTGGGAATCAATCAAAACAATTCAAGTTAAAGATGGCAATTTGAACAGCGATGTTTATGTCAACGATATTGCCATTTCAAGCGATGGCAAACTGGCTTATGTAGTGGACATAGCCCACCAAAAAGTGGTCACTATTGATATCGAGAAGGGCGAAGTGCTTAGCCGTGTAGCTGCTGGCAGACAGCCATATGCACTGTCGCTATCCAAAGACGGCAAGCAGTTGTTTGTGGCGAACATCGGTATTTTTGATTACACAGTCATCAGTTCAAATGATCCAAAGGCGAATAAACGCGGACTTACCAAGCCTCCATTTGGATTTCCTTCAAAAGAATCACTTAATGGCGTTCGAACGGAAAATTATGACGTTCCTGGTGTAGGTGATCCGCGGGTACCAGAAGCCCAATCTGTATTTGCCTATTCCCTGAAGTCTCCACAAAATCCAACTCTTGTAAAGTCAGCAAAGGCAGGCATCCTCATTCACGCTCCTGCTGACGCAGGTAAGTCAGTTGGTGGGAGTGCACCAAATGAGCTACTGCAACACGGCAACTGCCTATATGTAAGCAATGCCAATAACGATACGGTACAAGAATTTGACAGCAATTCTCTGAAACTGAAAAGAACCTTCAAACTCATCGCAAGTCCCGAAGCAAAATCTCTCCGTGGCGTCATTCCATCGGGAATGGCACTCAACGAAAAAGAAAACCGATTGTATGTATGTGAAAGCGGACTCAATTCGGTCGCAAGCATTAACCTAAAGACAGGAGAATTTGTCGGACGCATCCCGACCGGGTGGTTCCCAATGCAACTGTCTCTTTCTAAAGATGGCAGAACACTTGCAATAGCAACTCAAAAAGGATTGGGGCGTGGTCCCAAAGGAAGATTTCAGCCTCGTTCTGAGGCCGATGAGCGCACCGGCTTCTCAGAAATGCCCGGAATGATTGAATCTGGACTCGTTCCAACTGATACGGAATTCAAAAAAGGAATTCAAACGGTAGCAAAGAACAACGGATTCTTCTTAGCTAAACCAAGACCACAAAATCCTATCCCCTCAGTTCATTTCCAAAAGAGTAAAGATATCGAATATGTCGTATTCATCACCAAAGAAAACCATACGTTCGATGGGATTTTTGGAGAACTCAAGTCTAGAGGAGCTAAGTCGGAACCAGAGTACGCAGAATTTGGAAGAAATGGCTGGATTCGAGAGAAAGGTAAAGAGGTCAGAACGCCAATTATGCCGAACCACCTCCAAATTGCAGACCGATTTGCGATCTCCGACAACTTCTACATGGAGCCTCAGGCCAGTGGAGACGGTCATCGCTGGCTCGTAGGTGTTTATCCATCTCTGTGGACTACTAGAGTGTTTTATTCTGGCTGGAGACATCAATTTAACAACAATGCAAAGGGACGGCTCGTGAGTTTTGGTTCTGATGGTTCACAAATTCCAGAAGACTATCTCGAGAACGGTTCCATTTGGGAACACCTCAATCGAAGCGGAGTTAACTTCCGCAATTATGGCGAAGGATATGAACTTCCGGCGACAGATGAGGGATGGATGACAAATAGGGCTGGAACCTTTTACCGAACAAACTATCCCATGCCAAAGATTCTGTTTGAAAACACCTGCTTTAACTTTCCAGCCTATAACAACAACATTCCTGACATTGCTCGAGCCGATTGGTTTATCGAAGATATTCAAAAGAACTTTGATGCCAAGGGCAAACCCCTACCAAAGTTCTTAAACATTGCAATCTGTAACGATCACGGAGCAGGAGCACGGCCAGATCGAGGCTATCCATACACTTGCAGCTACATGGCTGACAATGACCTTGCACTTGGAAGAATAGTAGAGTACTTAAGCCACCGTCCCGAATGGAAAAAGATGGCAATTTTCGTTACCCAAGACGACTCAGGTGGTGACGATGACATGGTGGATAGACACAGAAGTTTTGTGCTAGCAATCAGCCCATTTGCAAAGAAAAACTACATCAGTCATGAGCACACAAGCATCATGAGCATCATCAAAACAATCTATATGATTTTTGGAGCTGGACCCAATAACCAATTTGATGCGATCGCAAACCCTTTGCACGACATGTTCACTTCTAAGCCAGACTACACACCGTATCGCCACCTACCTGCCAACCCACTCGTATTCAAACCGGAGGCAACATTTGATCCATTTGACCCCAAGTTTGAGCGCCGCAGAAGAGAAATGAGTTCAGTTCGGATGGACGACCCAGAGTACATCAAGAAAATAGGCGGTGGATAGCTCTGCAGCTGGTTGCCTAGCTTGCAACCAGCCAGAACCTGTTCACTGATTGGGAATTCCTGAAATGTCCAACTCAGGCTTAGTATTCCATCGTTTTTTCCAACCAGGTCTCTCAATTTTAGTACGAAATATTACGGTGTTATCGATATCAAGATCGGAACTCCAGATGAACTTCGATCCCGAGAAATCAGCTTGGTAGTAAGGTTGTTTGGGGTTTACCCTTGATTCTGTGAACTCAGTAGCATAGGGCCAGTTTGAATCGTCAAAGTTCACTGCATACCAATTCTTCGGAAGAGATTCTAAGTAGACCTTAGGATTGTTTATATCGCGGTTAATCGGCCCCTTAAAAAATGACTTTGCCTTCCATGTTGCATCAGTCGTCGTCCCATCACTGAACTTCAATGTAAATCCAGCATCACCAATATGGTCTCCGTACTCCAATCCCGTTTTGGGGTCAGCGTTATCTTTGGCAAGCACCGCGATTGTCATCGGATACTCAGGGAGCAAATCTATAGACACAACGTTGTGAGGCAAGAAATCGATGGGATCAGTGACGACCAATTTGCCGTTGATATACATCATGAACCAGTTGTCAGCATAAATATTCGCCTTGATGGTGTCGTTCATGGTTGGCTTGATCAATCCTTGTTGAGCAACATTCGCAGTATCAGACTTCAAATCCCTGTCCCGTCTGAGTCCAAAACTTGCACCTGAAGCGAGCATTATGCCCGCAGCTACAAATACTCCGACGACAGAAACTAAAGATCTCTTTCTCATTCTCAATTCCACAAACAATCAAATCCAATTGTCAACAATGGAGAACGTTTTCCGTTAACCATGGTTCTGTGACTATTTCTCGTTAATTCACCGACCAGTTATCCGTTCTAAATGGAAAGGCTGGCAATCCAGCCGAGTCAAATAGAGTCAACTCTGGATTATCTGCCCAACCATATCGAACGGCAACTGGCTTCATGACCGATGGGTGACTGATCACCACTTCATTCCCGACTAATTTTGCATACGCCCAAACAAACTTCCGGTCCTCACCTGCAATCGCAAATCCGGCACCGTCATTTTTAGTCAATTTCAACGCACCATTACTGCCTCTGAACTTCAATCGGATGGATGAACCATCTGCTTTTGAACTCGCCAATTCCGGCCCACTAAGCGGTGTCGTTTTTAATCCATAAGTCTTTCTCAAAGCCAGGTTCGCTAACCTAAGCCCAACATCTCGTTTGTTTCTAGGATGAATATCGTCTGCATCTCCAATATCAACTGCCGTAACCAGACCACCATTTGGAATAAGAGAAGCGGAAATTGACTGAGCTTCTCGAAGAGCAGCCCAGCTACTTTCTCCAGGTTGCGACTGTCGCTTCATGAAGTTAGCAAGTTGCACTTGATAAAAAGGTAACGACCGATTTTCAAATGCCCTGCGCCACTCTTTCGCAACCAGTTGCATAAGATC
>JAPLCS010000419.1 GCA_026392145.1 Fimbriimonadales bacterium
AACATTCAGTAAAAATATCTTTGAACAGTTTTTAACTGAGAAACCAATTGTAGTTATTCAAAATCCAGCATCTCAAGTAAAAGAACCGAAGTCAATGCCAGGGGATTCTGATGTTGTAACGTATGTCGGTCGATTGTCACCCGAGAAAGGCGTTACTCTCTTAGCTCGAGCAGCCAGACGTGTGGGAATAAAATGCCGTTTTGTGGGCTCTGGACCAGAAGAATCAGCTCTCCGAGAAATTGATCATGATATTGAAATAACCGGTTGGGTAGATTCCTCAGAAGTTAACAAGCACATAAGAGGAAGTCGTTGTGTAGTGCTTCCATCTAAGTGGTACGAGACAGCTGGCTTAGCGGTAATTGAAGCAGTCTCCCGTGGCATTCCTGCCATTGTCTCCGATACTTGTGCGGCCACCGAATACGTACTTGATGGCTTCAATGGAATGCATTTTAGAAATCAAGATGTTGAAGATCTTGCTTGGAAACTCAAACAAATGACTCCTGAGTGTGCGAATCAGCTAGGTGCGAATGGCTATCAGTCATATTGGGCTTCGCCTTTAACTGAGGATAAATACTTTGATTCGCTACTTGAATACTATCAATCCATACTTGCACAGTAGGACAACACGTCGTGTATCTTCTCGTAGGCTGATTCCCAAGAGAAATCTTGAGCTCTTATCTTTGCTCCTTCAGCGAGCTTCAATGCTTCTTTTCGGTTATTGAGCGATTTATGAAGTGCAATAGCAATGTCTGCATGGATGGATGGTTCACAGTAGTTTGCAAATTCGCCAGCAACCTCAGGAAGCGAACTCGATCGACTTGTGACTATGGGTGTACCAGCGATCATTGCCTCAAGGACCGGAATGCCGAATCCTTCAACATGTGAAACAAGTGCAAAGGTATCTGCTCCTACTAGGTAAGAATGCTATCCCAGAAAGTGAATATCAGACTTGCAGGGTGACTTTTCTACCTGTTCCAATAAATCAGATTCCATCCAACCTTTAGCACCTGCAACAATCAGTGAGACGTCTTCAAATTGCTTTTCGCGCTTGAGTATTTCAAATCCCTTGATAAGTCCATCAAGATTTTTTCTTGGCTCAAGTGTGGAAATTGTAAAAATATACCGACCCGATGCTGCTGAAATTAATTCTCCAGAAGGCATCGTGCATTGGTTACTTTGGTTGCCTGGACCGTTGTACACCACCACAAACCGATCTCGAGGAACATTGTAGGCCTTAGCTAGAGACTTCTTAGAATATTCACTCACCGTAATTACTTTTTTACTTTTTTTACATGCCAAGTTAGTGAGCGTGTCTAGAATCTTTCGCTTTCTAGATGGAAACCAATTTCCGTGTGTTCGTGGAAAGGCGTCGTGAACAACACTCACGATAGGTATGGAGCATTTGATAGGAATGTCATTAAACAGAACAAACAGAACCTGACATTTGAGTTGTCTAGCCTTAAGTGCGGTTCGCCAATGCGACCATAGAATCCTGTCCAATTTGCTTTTAATCGGAATACAATGCCAGTTCACCCAGGGACAATTTTGCCACTCTTGCTTCAGCTCAACTTGATTATCTAGCCAGACCAATACCTGGCTTCGTAGTTACCAATAATGCTGAGACGCACACTCGCACAGTTGAAATTATTGGATTTTTACGATGGAATCTTATTTAAGTTAAGTAATTCCTAGGAAAGACAGCATTTTCATCAGCCGATAATATTTCATATGGGAGCACCTTTGAGGCAGATTGTAATCGTATGTGAATCTGCAGAATTAGTAGGTGGTGCTGAACAGGTTGCAATATCTGAAGCAATCGAGCTTTCTACTCGTGGGTATCAAGTCATATTCTTTTCGTCCGGTAATTCAATGTGCGATGAATTGAAAAGTTCGAAGGTAAGAGTAGTTCTATGTGAATCATCAAGCTTTTTTGAAGAAACCTCAAAAATAACAAAGGTGAAGAAGCTGATAGGGAACTCTGTCTCCGAGAGATCGTTTGAGAATCTATTATCTCAATTGGATGTCTCAGAGACGATAATTCACTTCCATACTTTTTCACTCAAATTGAGTCCCGGAGTGTTGAGAGTTGCCCAAACATTAGGTTTCAAAACAATTTTGCATTGTCATGATTACAGTAGCGTTTGCCCAACTGCCCTGTTGTACAATCACAGAAAGGGGAAAGTCTGTACTCTCAAACCACTCAGTTTTCAATGCTTTTCTACCGAGTGTCAGGGAGTGGAATGGAAATATAAGTTTCCGAAACACACCTCTCTCCTTTGGGCAAAAAACGCTCTTTACAATCTAGATGCGTTAATCCACGTTTCGGAATTGGAGCGTGATAATTTACTTTCTCACCTCAGTATTAGAGGACAAAATTTTTTACTCACAAATCCGATTGGAAGCGATTTTAGACATACTGTCCGGGTCAAAGCTGAAACAAATAAAACATTCTTAGTAGTTTCACGACTAACTAAAGAGAAAGGTGTGGAAGATTTTCTCACAGCTGTTCCAACCGGAATGGTAGTCGGAGATGGACCAGAATTGCAAACATTAAAAGCGAAGTTTCACAATGCAAAGTTCATCGGGTGGAAGACTGAAAATGAGGTTTCTCAATTGCTTGATCAAGCACGAGCACTTGTTGTGCCCTCAAGATGGTTGGAAACCTATGGTCTGAATGTGATACGAGCTCTGTCAAAAGGTATTCCCGTTATTGCCTCGGAGCATGTTGGAGCACGTAAACATATTGTCAATGCAGTAAACGGATTCACATACAATCCTCAAGATCTCAATCAATTAGTTGAAACAATTGATAAGTTAGGAGATGACTCAACTGTTCAGAAGCTTAGTACAGCAGCATTTGAACTTTCTGCCGAATCTATTCAAACAAATCAACGACATGTTGATGAACTTGTTGAAATATATGAGAAGGTTCTGACAGGTGTTCACGCAGTATGAGTACGTTTGACACCGTAGTTTTGTTTATAGAGGGTCGAGGACCGATTGGCGGAGCAGAACGAGTAGGGTTTACAACAGCCGAATTGCTACTTAAGAAAGGTTTTCGGGTTCATATCATTTCATCCGAAGAGGAACTAGATGAAAGGTTTGATGACCATATTAACTTTAGTTTCTCTTGCATGAGCTTAGGACTGGTGTGGGAGCGTTGGTTTGAATCGGGAAAAATTGGAATGGTGAAGACTGCTCTTAGTGAGCCTCTCATTTACCAACAAGTACGCAAAGAACTACACACCTTTGACCATGAAACGACGATTGTTCATTTTCACGGATACCACTCTAAATTCGGACACGAAGCCATTGAGTCTGCCGTTAGTCTCGGATTTCGAACGACAGTCACTTG
>JAPLCS010000178.1 GCA_026392145.1 Fimbriimonadales bacterium
AGAGATCCCTTGGAGAATGCGGAAGTACTTCGGCTCACGATTCTGGTCGAGGAACTGCAGCAAAAGTTGAATGAGCAGACGATCTTAATTGATGACTTGCGAGGTTTTAGCCGAGTCGATTCCGGCATGGATAATTTGACTCGCTGGCAGGATGCATCTGCAACCGAGAACGTCGTTCAAAATCCTTGAGTTCTTCAGGTGAAAATCATCGATTTTTACAGTATTTCGATGAATGGCACCGTATGTTCGGCAAAAGTTAAGGAAAGCCTTGAAATTACTGGGGTGAACTGGATAGACTAACAAGTTCTCGGACTATGCCCGGAGTTTTATGAGAGTTATCCAAGCTTCTTCCAAACGAATTTACCGCCACATCGAAGTTCCGAACCTAATCGAACTTCAGCTTAACTCATATCGTTGGTTTTTGGAAGAGGGTCTTCCAGAATTGTTCCGAACATTCTCACCAATTTACGATTTCACCCAGTCCAACTTCATTGAGCTCGTGAGCTTTTCGCCCGGTGAGCCGAAGTATTCCCTTCAAGATGAGATTCGGTGGTAAGGATCGCGAGGTCATTGAGTCCGAGGTTTACCTTGGTGATCTTCCTTTGATGACCGACAAGGGCACTTTCATTATCAATGGTCGAGAGCGGGTTATCGTTTCTCAGCTCAGCCGATCGCCTGGTTTGTACTTTGAAGAAGGTGTGGACAGTTCGATGCAAGTCGTTGTTTCTGCTCGGGTTATTCCGATGGAAGGTCCGTGGCTTGAAGTCGAGTCTGATGCGAATTTCGTGGTTCGAACTCAGATTTCACAGACTAAGAAGCTGCCAATTACTCAGCTCGTTAAGGCCCTTTACGGCTTCTACATGGTTGATGAGAATGGCAAGATGAATCTACATGGTTGATGAGAATGGCAAGATGAAGACTGACGGTCGTGGTGCTCGAAGCTTGGCGCTGAAGAATTCCGTTGGTCGAAAGACGGTTGAAAAGCTGATTGATCCGACCACAGGTGAAGTGATTCTTGACATCAATGCGGTGATTACTGCTGAGATGCTTGAAATGTATGATGATGAGCAGAAGGAGCTCAAGGTGTTCACTGCTACTCCTTTGGGGACCAATGAAGAAATCATCGCGGCGCTGACTAGAACGTTGACTCTCACAAAGCCAAGTGCGGAACTTTTGGTTGGTAAGCGACCAGTTGCTGACATCAAGGATGGCGACGAATTGATTATCGCAGCTGGTTCCAAGATCGAATCGGCGACGGCGTTGAGAATCGAGGCGATGAACCTTGAGTCAATTACGGTTAAGCATATTTCGCCGCTTGTTGAGGCTACTATTGAGGCTGACCCAACTTCGAACTCTCGAGAAGCTTTGCTTGATATTTACAAGCGAATGCGACCGGGTGAGGCTGCTAACGAAGACGCTGCTAAGCAGTTGGTCTACGGATTGTTCTTTGATATTCGGCGATATGACCTTGGTCGGGTGGGCCGACGCTTCTTGAATACCAAGCTTGGTTTGGATATTCCTTTGAATGTTCGAAACTTGACTGCGGAAGACTTGGCGCACATGATGCTTGCCATGGAGCCGTATGTGAACCGAGAAGCTGAGCGGGATGATATCGATGACCTTCGAAATAAGCGAGTTCGATCGGTCGGTGAGTTGCTCCAGAGCCAGCTTCGACTCGGATTCGTTCGAATGGAAAAGGTTGCTCGGGAGCGAATGACCTCTCAGGATCAAGAGAATCTGTTGCCCGGAATTATCTTGTCGGTCAAGCCGATTTCTGCTTCGATTAAGAGTTTCTTTAGTAGCAACCAGTTGTCGACGTTCATGGATCAAACCAATCCTCTGTCGGAACTTACGAACAAGCGACGACTCTCGTCTCTTGGACCTGGTGGTTTGCAACGAACTAGCGCTAAGCTGGAAGTTCGTGATGTTCACCGATCTCACTACGGTCGAATTTGTCCGATTGAAACGCCTGAAGGTCCAAACATTGGTCTTATCTCTCAGTTGACTTCGCATGCTCGAGTGGATGAATTTGGTTTTATCATGACTCCTTACCGAGTGGTGAAAGAAGGTCGGATTACTGACCAAGTGGTTTATTTCACGGCTCAAGAAGAGGACAAGATTTTGGTTGCACCTGCGGATACTCGCGCTGATGAAACTGGATTGTTCCTTGAAGAGCGAATTCAAGTTCGATGTGCTGGTGGTGTGCTTCAGGGTGCTTCATATCCTACGGTCCCGAGAGCTCAGATTCAGTACATTGACGTTGCTCCTTCGCAGATTATTTCGGTTGCGACTTCACTTATTCCTTTCTTGGAAAATGACGACGCGAACCGAGCTCTCATGGGTGCGAACATGCAACGACAGGCTGTGCCTTGTCTGCGGTCGGATAAGCCGTTGGTTGGAACTGGCTACGAGCGAGTGGCAGCGGTTGACTCTGGTGCTGCGGTAATTGCGTTCAATGATGGCGTGGTTGAATTTGTGTCAGCTACTGAAATTCGAGTTCGAAAGGATGACGGTAACGTTGATAAGTACAACTTGCTCCACATGGTGCAGTCGAACAAGTCCACCTGTTTTACTCAGCGACCTGTGGTTGAACTGAACCAACGAGTCTTGGCGGGTGATGCGCTCGCGGATGGTCCTTGTGTTGATAATGCGGAACTCGCGCTCGGTAAAAACGTTCTTGTCGCATTTATGCCTTGGAATGGTTACAACTATGAAGACGCGATTCTGATTAGTGAGCGAATGGTGAAGGATGACGTTTACACGTCCATCCACATTGAGCGACACGAAACCGAAGCGGTTGATACGAAGCTTGGGCCAGAAGAAGTCACTCGAGATATTCCGAACGTTGGCGAAGATGCTTTGAAGGACTTGGACGAGAACGGAATTATCCGAATTGGTGCCGAAGTTCGACCTGAAGACATCTTGGTTGGAAAGGTTGCTCCTAAGGGTCAAGTTGAAATGACTGCTGAAGAGCGATTGATAATCGCAATCTTTGGTAAGAAGGCAGAAGAAACCCGAGACGTTTCGCTAAGATTGCCGCATGGTGAAAAGGGAACTGTTGTTGACGTTAAGGTCTTCAGCCGGTACAAGTACCTTTCGCCATCGATTAACTACGTTTACAAGGAATCTAAGAAGCGAGAC
>JAPLCS010000122.1 GCA_026392145.1 Fimbriimonadales bacterium
CCTGAGAAGTAACTAAATAGTAGTGGAATTGATAGAATTCTGATACCACTCTTAAAAGAAAAACCCCATCGAAAATCGATGGGGTTTTTCTTTTGGACAACTTTCGGAGTTTGAGCTTATCGCGCGTAGAATTCGACTACTTGCTGTTCTTTGAAGAACTTGGGGAAGTCTTCTCTTTCCGGAAGGGCAATAACCTTTCCTTTGAAGTTTTGCACATCTGCTTCAAGGTCGGCAGGCACTGCTGCTGCTTCATAGTGATTGTTCTTTGCCATGTCTCGGCTTGACTTTCGGTCTCGCACTTCAATGACATCTCCTACTTTGAGTTGGAAGGAAGCAATGTTAACAATCTTTCCGTTCACTAAAACGTGACAGTGGCTGACCATCTGTCGAGCTTGGAAAATTGTATTTGCATATCCAAGTCTCCAGACTGCGGTTGCCAGTCGGAGTTCGAGAAGGCGAAGGAAGTTAAGGCTTGTGTTGCCGTTCATTCTTTGCGCTTTCTTGAACGTGTTAGAAAATTGTTTTTCTAGCATGTTGTAGTAGCGTCGAATGACTTGCTTTGCCAGCAGCTGTTCGCCGTATTCGCTTTGTCTTCGATCCTTAAGGTTAGGACCGTGTTGACCAAGCGGGTATGCGCGCTTGGATGCAGGGCTCTTTGGCTTGCCCCAAATATCAAAGCCGACAGTTCGGCAGATGTCAGTTTTTCTTCCTCGATAAGTTGCCATTAGAAATCTTAAATACGCGGGATACCGCGAACTATAGAATATACCCAAAGTGCGGGGCAGAATAATAGAGAGTTTTCCCTACTAATGAGAATCTTCTTCGTGAATTGCCTCTTGAAGCTTTTTTTTGCCTTCTTCCAGTCCGCGCTGGAGTTCTCCCACTCCTTTTCCAACGCCACGTAAAAGCTCAGGGATTTTATTTCCACCAAAAAGTAGGAGAACGACGACACAAATAATGATCCATTCGTTGCCGCCAGGAATTCCCAGCATGGACAGGTGGATGTCCGGGCGGAAAACAATCAATGAATTGAGAGTCGCAGGACTACAAAGCGTCATTTTGCAGGTTCTTCTTTCTTCTCTTCTGAGGATTCTTTGAAGGCTTGTTTACCTTCTTCAAGACCTTTCTTGAGTTCTCCAATTCCTTGACCGAGACCTCGCATGAGTTGGGGGATTTTTGATCCTCCGAAAAGAAGGAGAATCACTAAACCGAGGATCGGAATTTCAGATCCACCAGGTAGACCGAGGATTGAGAGAGGCGCGAAGTTCATCATGAGAGGTTAACCGAATTATACAGCGAAACGTTCCTCGTTCATGCATTGTCTGAAAGAACGTTTCGATTATTTGAGCTCAAGAAGGATGCTGGGGGGCTTTGAGCTTACAAAACTAGGCCAAAGATATTCCGAGTGACCTGAGTTCGGTTGCAGCTTGAATAACTCGAGCTTTCATCCCAGCTTCACCTTTTTTCATGTAAGCCCGGGGATCATAGGTCTTTTTATCGCCCATCTCACCATCTATTCTGAGCATGCCGTCGTAACTCTTCATGACATGATCAACAATTGGTCGTGAATAGTGATACTGGCAGTCGGTATCCACATTCATCTTGATTACTCCGTATTCCAGGGATTCATGTATCTCAGAGAGGAGGCTTCCGCTTCCGCCGTGAAAGACTAAGTCCAAGGTTTTGCCGTATTTGCTTTTCACCGCTGCATTTCCGTCTCGCAAAATGGTTGGGGTGAGCTTAACGTTTCCGGGTTTGTAGACCCCGTGAACGTTGCCAAAGGTAGCCGCAAGAGTAAATCGACCGATTTCACCGAGGCAGTCTTGGACAAAAACCATATCTTCTGGGCTCGTGTAGAGTTTGTCGTGGTGGGCACCGCTGTTATCAATGCCATCTTCCTCACCACCCACTAGTCCTGCCTCAACTTCAAGAATGATTCCGAGAGGCGCCATTTCTCTGAGTAACTCGGCGGCAGTTGCCATGTTGTCTTTCATGGAGAGCTCAGAGCCATCGAACATATGTCCGTTAAACAGGGGTTGTAAACCCGCGGCCGCTCTGGATTTGCTTTCTGCCACTAACGGTCGAACGAATTTATCCACCTTGTTGGGGACACAGTGATCGGTGGTTAGAGCGACAAAGCAAGGTAGGTCCTTAGCGATTCGGTGGACATATTCTGCCATTGCGATTGCACCGACTGCCATGTCCTTGATAGGACCGCTCGCAAATTCGGATCCACCGGTTGAAAATTGAATGATCCCGTCTGTCTTCGTTTCTGCAAATGCTGCCAGTGCGGCGTTGAGCGTTGTGGATGAGGTCACATTGATGCTCGCAAGTGCATAGTCACCGGCTTGCGCCTTATCGAGCATTGCCGCAAATTGTTCTGGTGTCGGGACGGGCATAATGATAGTGTAGATGTTTCGGGTACTTTTTTGCATCGCCCCGCTACTTGGGTTGCTGGTTTTTCCTGAGCATCGAACTCACTTTGTGTTACCTGCCGTCGCCAACTTGTTGCTTCTCCCCTCG
>JAPLCS010000273.1:0-1271 GCA_026392145.1 Fimbriimonadales bacterium
CGGTTGATATGTAGTACCGCACCGTCCTTGATTGCACCGCCATGGCTGGCTTATCTCGCAAAATTGAGTTACAAGCATTCACAAGTTCATCCAGTGAAAACGGTGCTAACGATATATAATCTTCAATTTTAGGCATGAACGCATTTTACTCGACAGTTACTTGACACATTTATTCAATGACGAGAAATGTACTGCGAATTACCATTTTGTAAAGAGCAAGAAGTGACAATCAAAATATTTCGATGCGAGTAACCTGAAGCCTCCGGTAGCCTGAAAGCATAAATGGGGCTACACAAGTGGGGCTATTCAGTCTGGGGAATCAACTTTAAGATGAGCATCAAGTCAATACTCGTATTTTTTGTTTTTTTTTTGACTCTCGTTTCCACATCATTGTCAAACCCACAGGCGCCTAATATTCCTGTTGCCAGCAAGACTGATGTTTCAGAACTCATGTCGCCCTATCGAATCCAATGGAATTCAACCTCAAAAGATGAAGCTGATTCGGTCCCCTTAGGCAATGGTAATACAGGTATTGGACTTTGGGTTGTTGAAAACGGCGACATCATGTGCTACCTTGCGCGGAATGATGCAATCTCAGAAATGCACCGACTCCTGAAACTAGGAAGACTTCGAATTTCTATCTCCCCTAACCCATTTGTAAGCGGAAAACCGTTCTCACAAATCCTAGATATTCGAACCGGAATATGTACCATTCGAGGTGGCTTAAAAGGCTCCGAAGTAAGAATAAACGTCCTGGTCGACAGCGACTCACAAACGGTTTACCTGTCAGGCAGCTCAGATCAACCTGTAAAAGTTTCGGTAGGACTCGAAACCTGGCGAAGCACCAAACGCATTCTAGATTCAGATGAACTCGCATCCACATGGGTCTATAGAACAGGAATTCCAAATGGGAAAGCTGAAAACTACGAGTCAGCCGACACCATACTCAGCCGCACCAACACGATTACCTGGTACCACCGAAATGCCCACACCCCAGTCAATGCACATTACGAAAATCAACATATTAACGAAGTGGCAAAAGGAATCCTAACTGATCCCATTGTGAATCGAACATTTGGTGCCTCTATTTCCGGCGCTGAATTTGTTTCAAGTTCTACAAAATCTCTGACTACGAGACAGGCGGTTCAACATTGGGACATTAAAATCGCAACTCACTCAAATCAAACTGCCACAACGAACCAGTTCCTGGAAGAGCTTTTCAGACAATCAAGCAAAGCACCTAAATATTCCCAGGCTCAGCAACGAACTGC
>JAPLCS010000273.1:1287-5543 GCA_026392145.1 Fimbriimonadales bacterium
CTAAGCAACGAACTGCATCTTGGTGGAGCAAATTCTGGGCTAAGTCCTTTGTGTTTGTCAACGAAGGAGCAACCCTAGCTATTCCAAGCAACCAGTTCCCTGTTCGATTTGGAGCGGATAGTTCAGGCAAGAACACGTATCGCGGAGAATTCGGAAGAATTACCGCCTTCCCACGTCCACTTTCAGAACTTGAGTTGACTTCTCTAACTTCCAGTTCACCAAACGAAACAACTAGCCTTCAAGGTGCTCAGTCCACCCTAATCTCGCTGGATGGAGCAAATCAGCAAAGGCGTCGCCTAGATAATGGATACCTAGAATTCAAAAACTCAAAAGACTGGCGCATTGACAGAGGATTTACCATTGAAGGGTGGATCAAACCAGACTCAATTAGTGGAAGGATTTTTGACAAAATCACTCCGGGGGGATCAAATGGATTTCTTTTGGACATGCAGGGAAAGAAGTTAAGGCTCATTGCAGGAAATGAAATCTACTTTTCCAGTACTACAATCGAACCAGGGGTGTGGACCCATGTAGCCGCGATATTCAACCCCCAAACGGGCAAAATCTCACTTTTCCAAAACGGGAAGCGAGTGGCAGGCAATAACCCATCACCAATCTCTCAAACCAAGTCGGCAATCACTCAGAACTATTTACTCACACGTTACCAACTGGCTTGCCAACAAAGATCACAATTTCCTGCCCATTTCAACGGTGGAATCTTTACAGTAGCTCCAGAGTTTGCATTCTATGCAACAGATCCAAGAGGCAGAGGCTGGACTCCAGACTATCGATTTTACGGCCCATCGTACTGGTGGCAAAACACAAGATTTCTCTACCAACTCCATCTAGCCGAGGGCAACTACGATTTAATGGACTCATTTTACGAGTTTTATTTCCGGCACATTCCACTCTTTCAAGCCAAAGCAAAAGCCTACTACAACGCAAAGGGGATCTTTATGAATGAAACCCTTTCAATTTTCGGTACACCTGGAATGGGAGACTTTGGTTGGGGACAAAAGGAATACTCCGAACCGTACACCAGAAACATCTGGCAACAGGCCCTCGAATTTGGTTCCATCGCCTTAGACCGGTATGACTACACAGGAGACGAAGCTTTCCTGAAAAAAACAATTCATTGGTGCGACCTCGCTCTCCAATTCTATGACACCAGATTCAGAAAAGATATTCACGGCAAAATGATTATCAATCCGTCTCACGCAGTAGAAACGTACTGGAACGGAGTCACCAACGATACGCCTTCTATCGCAGGATTAAACGAAATTACGCATAGACTTCTGTCGCTGCCCACAAAGTTCACTACTCAAGAGCAAAGGGATAATTGGAGACGAATCGCAAATGCAATTCCAGCACTCCCCAAAAAGAAAAACGCAGATGGACTAATCGTCCCAGACGTAGCTGAATCTTATTCACCTGAACGATTCAACTATGAAGCTCCCGACCTTTACACGGTGTACCCTTTCCGCCTCTATGGACTACAACGCAACCAACTAGATATCGAAGAAGCCAGACGAGCTTGGCGCGGAATGGTAGTCCCAGGACACTATTGCTGGTACCAAACTGGTGTCTTTGCCGCAAGACTCGGGCTATCGGAGGGGGCAAAAGAAGACATTCTTTTCCGAACCAGTCCATCCCTAAATCTCAAAGTAACTCAAAGCAATCCCCAACGATCGTTTAGGTTCCCCGGCTTTTACAGTTCACCACACGACTGGTGCCCAGACTACGATGGTGCTGGAAACATGGCAAATACATTGCAAGAAATGCTTCTGCAGCCAGCCCCAGAGAACAAAATCCTACTCCTTCCTGCTTGGCCAACTGAATGGGATGTTAAGTTCAAACTGTATGCCCCGGGCAAAACACTCATAGAATGTGAAGTACAAAAGGGCAAAATATCCAAACTAGAGATCACTCCTCGCTCCAGAGGCCGTGACCTTATCATCCCACCAAACTTTCGTAAGTAAAGTTAATTTTTTGAAGGTGTCAAGCGAATCCTAAACGGAGCATTCCGATTGCAGGTTAACTTACCACCTTCAACTTTCAGTTCTGCAGCTTGAATTGAAGTTCGCTTGGCAACTAGTTGCATCAGTCCATTTTTCTCAGGATAGTCTTGTCCATTGGGATGAGTGAAATAGATAATGTAGGCTCTGTCACTACAAACCACAACATCAGCGTGCTTTCCTATAGAGGAGTCATCGGGTCGGTTGCCAGGGTTCTGCAAAATTTTCCCCTGATAAGTCCACCGCGTTAAATCTGGAGACTTATACACATCCAACCCACTGTCGGGATCTTTGATTAGCCAATAAGAACCTTGAAATTGAAATACTTTGGGCCCCTCTCCGTATAATTTTGACACGCTTGGATCAGGAACCTTTTTCCAATTCGTAAGATCTTTACTCTCCAAAGCAAAAGTGGATGATCTGGCGCTTTCATCCTTGTACCAAACTCTCCACGTACCGTCAGGTAACCGACACAACGAAGGATCGATGCAATGATCAGAGTCGGTAGGAAGTTTCTGCTCATGCTTCCAACTCCACAAATCTTTTGAAGTGTAGCGAAAAATATAGCGATTCCCGTCCCACCCTACATGCTTATCTCCATCTCCCGGAACATAGCTAACGAACAAATGGTACAAACCGTTATCATCGCGCACAATATCAGGCGCCCAAAAACTGTAGCCTGAATCAGGATGCGACAGTGGTAACTGACCAACATATCTCCACGTTAACCCTTGATCTGCAGACTCGGCGATGCCAATCTCAGTGCCATGACACCATGCGACTCCAGGTAAGTTCAAATTCGCTCTGCGTTGGGTGTACAGCATCCACCATGCCTTCCGCTGAGGATGATATACCAAGACCGGATCGGCTGCACCATCATAAATCGGGTCACGATACAATGGGGCTGGAGTCACAATCTCTACCTTCGGCGGCGATTTCAACTGATAATTAGCCGGCTGAACAGTATTCAAATTGAAAATCGAAGAAAGATAAAAACCGACCAAAGACATGATGTTGTTTTACTTGAAAGTACACGTACACAACCACTATTCAAAAGTCAGTTGACTTTTTCACCAAAAGCCTGGCGATAGAATGTCCAGTTATCGTCTCCCATCTCTCGCAAAACACCCAGTGGATCGTGACCAATTCCCGGCAAAATTTTCCAACTGTGTGGAATGTTCAATGTCACTAAGTGCTCATGGAAATCCCGATTAGCTGGAAATGTCTCATCTTTATCTCCAATCACCACTCTAACAAGCAAGTGATCGCGAATCTTCTCCGCATTATCTGCTGCCAGCGTCCTCGGACTGACCTTTCTAAAATACGCCTGATCGCCACCGTAAACTTTTGAAAGTACTTCCTCTGCACGCTTTCTTCCAGCACGAGGAGCATCCAACAACTGCATTTGCATAGGCCCGGCACCAACAATGGACACTGCCCCGAACACCTCAGGATATTTGAACCCTAACCGTGCTGAACCGTATCCACCCATACTAAAGCCATCCAACAACCGACCCTTACGAGTCGAAATGGTTCTGAACTGTTTATCAATATGAGGCACCAACTCGTTGACGATCACTTGCTCAATCGGTCGTGAGCCATCTTTCCAGTCAACGTACATCCCGTTCACCATTCCATTGACCAGAACCACCAAACAAGGCGGGGTCTTTTGAGCCTTAAAAGCTGAGTCAAAATGTCGTGCCAATTGAGGAATCCCACTCAAACCACCACCCGAACCGTGTAACCAATAAACCACTGGATATCGCTTTTGAGGCTCTGTATCATATTCTGCTGGCTTGATCAAATGAAAACTAACCTTACTTTTAGCGGCTTTGCTTTCGAAAGTATGAAAGCTCACCATGGGTGCCCGAACCTCCCGAGTAATCCAATCATTGTTGGATTGTTCTTGTAGTCTGTGACTGCCCACAATTGTCAGATTCAAAGCTACCAATGTACTTATCACGGTTCTATCGTCCCCAATAATTTGTATTATATTCATGTCTTACGAATGTGGTGAATTCACCGCATAGCTCCACACTCGTTAAATCAAAGAAAAGACAAGAGATAACAAGGTAGAACCTATTTGAGAAAGAAGGAAACTTTGCGAAAATTCATTTTGCATATCGACGGAATATCGGCATTCCTAGTGGGTGCGACTTCCCTAATCTTCCTACCGTACGTTACAAAAATCTATTCTGCTGACAGAGGAATAATTGAATTCATAGGTGCAAGCAATCTAGT
>JAPLCS010000240.1 GCA_026392145.1 Fimbriimonadales bacterium
ATTACCGAGCTTCCAGACGCACACATAGATTATTCCCAAAGCTACAGGCTGTTGAGAAACCTTGGACAGTACTTTGTAGTCAATGTTTCAAGCCCAAATACCCCTGGCTTACGATCCCTCCAGGACAGAGAACCACTCTTGCGAATTTTTGGAACCATACAAGATATAGATAGTTCCAAGCCACTTTTTCTCAAAATTGCTCCCGACCTTAGCAATGAGGCATTAGATGAAATTCTCCAAGTCGCCACTGACTGCAAACTTACGGGACTGATAGCCACTAATACAACAACTGGTCGCGACGGACTAACTTCCAACCAGAAAAGTGAACCTGGTGGGCTATCTGGTAAGCCAGTTCAAGCCAAATCAAATGAAGTCTTACAATATTTGAACGCAAACAAGCCTGAAAAACTCTTATTGATGGGGGTTGGTGGGGTCTTTAATCATGCCGATTTTCAAGAAAAGAAAGCCCTTGGTGCGGAACTTGTTCAGCTTTATACGGGCTGGGTTTACGGTGGACCCTCGTGCGTTCCCGCAATTTTGTCTGAAACATAAAACGCTTTAGAAGCCAATAACACGATAAAAATAATAGATGGTCATTACGAATCCATAAATTGAAATCCATTTACGCATGAGATCTGGATTTACTTTGAGCGATAACTTCGCAGCTAGAAACCCACCACAAAAGCCACCTAAAGCCAACGGCACAGCGACTCCAACATCTACCAGTCCTTTGCTGAGGAATACAGCTGAACAAGCGATGTTTATTATCGTCCCCAGCCAATTCTTGACCGCATTAAGTTCATGTGTGGTCCCTTCAATGTAGAGTGCGAAAGTAGCTAGCATCATAATCCCCATTCCAGCACCAAAATACCCTCCGTAAGTTGCGACCAATAACTGCATTGCCACACCGAATGCTGGGGAGATTTTCAACCGATTGGATTCTTGCATCCAAAGTTTTATTTTCGGTTGAAACCAAAGCAACAGAGCGGCAAAAAGGATGAGAAAAGGAACTACAGCCTTGAAAACTGAGTCCTTAGTGTTAAGCAAAAGGAGAGCACCGATAATCGAACCTAGCGCGGTAGGCACTACTAGTAGCTTAAAAGCATGTCGCGTTTTTTCAAACTGATTATTGAACCCAATTCCACCAGCAAAAGAGCCAGGAAACAAGCCGACTGCATTTGTAGCATTTGCAATTCGATCAGGAATTTGGAGACCTAATGTCAAAAATGGAAAAGATACGAGTGACCCTCCACCTGCAACACTGTTTATACCGCTCGCTACTAATCCTGTGACAAAGAGCAAAAGTGTGTCAACAATGGACATAAGTACAAAAGAGGAGGGGACTTCCCCTCCTCAACACAATCCTAGGCGTTCGACGCATTGTCAAGTGGCTTTCGAGTCTTCCACTCGCCACGGGTGAAGTCTGGAAAGTCCATTGAACGACCCCGATTTGCGACAGATACCTCGCTCAGAGGTGTAACGACTGACCAGGCAGCAGCATCATAAACGTCTTGATCTAAAGGAATTCCATTTCTCAAGCAGTAAATAATTCTCCAGAGCATCAAAAAGTCCATTCCGCCGTGTCCACCATTACGCTTTGACTCTTCACCCATACGTTTATACAACGGGTGCTCGTACTTCTCATACCACGGTTTCAAATCGTCGCCTTGAATCCAAGATTCAGCGCTTCTACCATCTCCCTCAATGGCTAATCGATCTGGGAATCCACCCCAAGCTCCTTTAGTTCCCTGAATAAAGTTATGGCGAGTGTAAGGTCTTGGAAGTTGTTCGTCCCATTGCACCATGATTGTTCGACCACGCTTGGTCTTGATAATGCTAGTGTTGATGTCCCCACAAACAAATTTAATACTTCGCCGCTCGTGTCCCTCCGGGAACGCTTTTTTTGCGTAAAGGTTGCGCATGAGTGATGGCGAACTAATACTGGTCATGTAATCAAACGCATCACCACGGTTTATATCCATGTAATGGGCAACAGGCCCAAGACCATGAGTTGGATAAAGGTTACCGTTATGCTTTGCGTACTCATAAGTGCGCCACGAGCCAGTACCATGCTCAATTTCGTGCATTTGTGATCGCAAATCATGAATGTAAGCAGCCTCACCATGTATGAGCTCACCAAATACACCTTTTTGAACCATATTCAGGACAAGTAACTCCTCCCTACCATAGTTCACGTTTTCCATCATCATGCAGTTCTTCTGATTTCGCTCAGCGGTTTCAACTAAGAGCCAGCATTCTTCAAGACTTGTGGCGGCGGGAACTTCCACAAATGCATGCTTGCCAGAGTTCATTGTGTCTACCGCCATTCGCACATGTTCATGCCATGGTGTCGCAATAAAGACACAGTCAATATCGGTCCTCTCCAGCATTCTCTTATAGTCATCTGGACCCTTACCAAACGCTAAAGGCGTTGGTCGCTTATGCCTCTCAACAACATTCTTGACGGCACGCTCAAGTGACGGAAGATGATTGTCACAAATTGCAACAACCTCAACACCATCAATAAGACACAACTGACTTACATGCCCTGAACCACGAGCACCAACACCTATGAAGGCAACACGAACCTTGTCCATTTTGGGGACCACCAAACCAGCAACCGACTTGCTTCCCTTTGGTCGTGGCTTTGCTACCTGAGTATCAGCAAAAAGGGTGCCGCTTGCTAGTCCAATTCCTGTTACGCCTGCTGCCATCAAAAATTCTCTTCTCTCCATTAACGATAGATCCTCAAGGGCGAAGTCTATCCCATTTTTATCAAGAGGAGGTCGCTATCCTCCAAGCCTTTTGCATATCAGCTACCAATAATCCATATCCCCCATCGTTACCTGGTCGCTGTTGCCGCAATATGTAGGAAGGATGCAAACTCGCTAAGATCACTTCTGAATAGTCACTTGGAAACTCGATGCCTCGCTCCTGAGTGATTTTAAAACTCCTTTTTATTAGATTCTTTGCACTCGGAGCACCTATGCAAAGGATTACCTTGGGTGCAATGATTGAAAGCTGAGGAATTAGCCACTGTCGGCATTTCAGTGTCTCTTCGTTAGAAGGTGGACGATTTTGTGGCTTCCCGGTAGACCAGTCAGCGGCTCGACACTTTACCGTGTTGCAGATGTAAACCTGCTCTCGACTAATGCCAGCATCCTGCAAAGCTTTTGTAAGCAACTGACCACCCCGCCCAACAAATGGGCGCCCCGAGGCATCTTCTTGATCACCTGGACCCTCGCCAACAATGATCAAAGGAGAATATGGGTTACCTTCACCAGAGACTACATTCCGACGCTTATCAGCCAGATCGCAGGCAGTACAAAGCGAATTTTTTATGCGTAGCTCCTCGAGTGCCTGCATGAGTCAGAGAATACCGACAGCCCTATATTTTTGCCGTAGAAAATCTCATTCTCAACAAACTTCTAATCTGAATGAGAGTAAAGCCAACTAAAATTGATCCCATTATCCATGCGGCCGCAGTGGCATAGCCAAATTTTAAGAACATAAATGCGTTTTGCCATACTTCCAGCCCAATCGTTCGAGTTGAATTCAACGGTCCACCTTGAGTGAGAACAAAAATGTTTTCCATTGCTTTGAATCCGGCGATAAAAACACCCAGAAGATTAATAAGTATCAAAGGTTTCAAACCAGGGTACGTAATATGTCTGATTTTTTGAATCCAATTCGCACCATCCAAATCAGCCGCCTCGTAGCGGTCTTCACTAATATTTTTAAGAGCAGCTAAGTACAGTATTGATCCTGGTCCGGCGCCAGCCCATACTCCGGGCAGTACTACGGCAAAAATTGCTAAAGAAGGATCACCCAGCCAATCAAAACTAGTTGGCCAAGGTTTATTCCCTAAAATCGAAAGCAGGGGATTAGCAATGTTCTCTACCACTGGAGCAACCAGAGTATTCAGAAGTCCTGCCGGACTCTTATCGTAGAATTGCCTCCAAACGAAGGCAATGACGATACTTGAGGTCATTGCAGGTAGGTAGAAAATTGTGCGAAAGAGAACCTTAAACCGTGGAATCTCATTCAAAGCAAGTGCCAAGAACATCGGCAAGAAGAATCCAATCAAAATGGTCAAGCCAACATAAACAAAACTGTTCATTAAGCTCTTATAGAAGAGTGGCTGGGTAAAAACTCCAATAAAATTATCAAAGCCAACCCACCTTGCACCCCGCATAATGCCGTAATCCTGAAATGCTATGACTAACCCCCTAAAGAGAGGAAAATAGTGCCAAAGTCCGATCGTGGTTATTGCTGGGAAGAGACAGAAGGCCATAAACTGGCGCATCTTCTTTCTATTGGTACCAGCAGGGATGCGCTCAATAAAGGTGTCAGGTTGACCTTTCAATCGACGGCAAAAAACTACCCCGCTCCCCGTGAGACCAAGAACAAGGCATGTCACAATTCCGAACGCCCAAGTGCGTTGCTTCGCTAGAATGTCAGGAGGTGTGTAGCCCAGTAGCTTTTCATCCATTTCCGCTTGAGCAGCTCTGAGGATTTTTTCCGCTGATTCAGATGGGTTCAACCGCGCTCGATCTAAGGCATTATCCAAAACCGAATAAACCTGTTGGCAGTTCTTACCATACGGCTCGGGATGTCCGGACTTGAACAATTCTTCATTCGCTGAAACATAAGACTCGTCCACTTGAGCCAGAAAATCTTCATGACCAAATTTTTTCAACCACATGGGATTGACTAGGTTCCCCATACCCAGTTCGATGCATTTTTCAGTATTAATCCTAGCTGCTTCATCCCCTGCAAAGAACTTGATGAACTTCCAACATGCTTCAAGCTTTTTGGGATCCTTAACCGTACTACTGATGGCCCACATCCCCGCATTCACTTCGTTGGCATATCCATTTGGTCCCTTGGGCACCCTCGCTATGCCAATTAAACTTGGTGACAAGTCGCTTTGTTGCAACAAAACATCATTGGTATAGTTCAGCCACATTGCTGTCTTTCCAGTTCGAATATCATCTGTGAAATTCTTACTGAGGTTAGCAACTGGTCCTGAACCCTCTCCAACAAACATTCGCCTGAAAAATTCTATAGCTTTTTCAGATTCAGGTGTATTAATGGCTGATTGCCACCTACCTATTGCATCTTGCTTGACCGCCTCACCACCAGCCGCATAAAGAAAATTGGACCACTGATAACCTGAGGGAGAGGAGAAAATAAATCCTGCTCTGCCAGTCTTAGCATCTGTCAACTTTTTGGCATACTGGTATAGTTCTTCCCAATCCTTTGGTGGCCTTTGAGGATCCAAGCCAACAGCTTTAAAAAAGTCTTTGCGATAATAAAGCGCCACAGCAACTTGGAAAAACGGAACGGCGTACACTTTTCCATCATATGAAGTGAGTACCTTTTTTACCGTTGGATTGCATCGTTCCATTATTTCTGGATCTTGAGCAATCAAATCGTCTAACGGGCGACAGAATCCTTGTTCCAAGAAAGTGTAGTACTGTCGAAAGTTCACATAGAAGATGTCTGGTGCAGAATCACCAGCCATTGACATCAAAAACATGGAATCATCCAGATTGCTTCCGTTAAAGGTCAATCCACCAGCATTGACAACCCGCACCCCAGGGGTTTGTCGCTGAAACTCCTCAAAAACCTTCCGACGAATCTGGGCAGTTGTGGAAGTTGACTCCTTGGGAGGGATACCGTATCCGCCCCCCGGCAACATTCGAATTGTAATATCTTCATTGCCAAGCACGCTCCCAGCAGAAAGAACTACCAGCGCCACCAAAAATAACAAACGAATAACCTGTGAGATATTCATCCTCGCAAGAATTTTCATTATTTCTCTGCTATTCGCTTCCATTCAGATTCATTAAACCATGAAAGAGAACTGAAATTTATTGAAAGGCGACTTGACAAATACTAAAATATGTAGATAATAATAGTAGACACGTGTAGACTTCTTTAGCTAACAAAGTCTATAGAGGCATAATAGGACAGAATCAGAATGCGAAAAACAACGAGCGACAAAATAACCTTAGAAAATGCTGGAGATGACAAAGTTCGAGCGCTACAAAACGCAATGAGTCAAGTCGAGAAAAACTTTGGCAAAGGCTCCGTCATTCGATTGGGTGATGGCGTTCGAGAGTCTATCGCCGCAATTTCGACCGGTTCCCTAACACTTGATACGTGTCTCGGAATTGGCGGAATTCCTAAAGGTCGAATTACAGAAATTTATGGACCTGAATCTGGTGGCAAAACTACACTCTCCCTTCACTGCGTAGCAGAAGCGCAGAGAGCTGGCGAAATTTGTTTGTTCATTGACGCTGAGCATGCCCTTGATGTCGAATACGCAAAAGCACTGGGTGTTGACGTTGATAAATTGTATTTATCACAACCAAGTAGCGGAGAAGAGGCCCTTGAAATTGCCGATACGGTTATTAAGTCTGGTGCAATCGGGCTGGTTGTCATTGACTCTGTTGCGGCCTTGGTGCCAAAGGCTGAAATTGAAGGCGAGATGGGAGATTCATTCGTTGGTCTTCAAGCCAGGATGATGAGCCAAGCCCTTCGAAAATTGGGTGGAACTTTAAACAAATCAAATACCGCCTGTATCTTCATTAACCAAATTCGAGAAAAAATCGGCGTAATGTATGGTAACCCTGAAACTACTCCTGGTGGTCGAGCGCTAAAATTCTGGGCGAGCGTTCGTTTAGAGGTGCGAAAAGGTGACGCAATTAAAATTGGCACGGAACAAGTGGGTACGCGCACCAAGGTTAAAGTCGTGAAAAATAAGGTTGCTCCACCATTCAAAACTGCTGAGTTTGACATGATTTTCGGCAAAGGCATCAGCAAAGCAGGAGATGTACTTGATAATGCCCTTGCACGCAACATCGTAAGCCGGAGCGGAACATTTTACAATTATGGAGATCAACGACTTGGGCAAGGCCGAGATAAAGCCCGCACGTTCCTGGAGGAAAATGAGTCTCTCTTCAATGAAATTGATGTCAAACTTCGGGAAATCTTCAAAGCTGAACGTGCCAATCTGCCGCCTGTTACCGAGGTTGAGGAAGAAGAGCCAGAATTTACTCTTGACTAGTAAATTGTTCATACATGGTATTTACGCACTCGGAAACTAGAGCTGCCGTTCAGTCAGCCCTTAAACTTCTTGCAAGACAAGACACCACGACTTTTGAACTTCGATCTAAGTTAGGATCGAAGTTTAGTCAAGTAGCTGTAGACGAGTCTATAAAGTTTTTGCAAGACACTTTCTTGTTGGATGATTTACGCTTGGCAAGAAACCATATAGAGTCAAATCTCGGAAAATCAGCCAAGGGAAACATAGCCATGATTCACAAGCTAACCTCAAAAGGGTTAGAAGAGAGTATGGTTCAAGCTTTTCTTGACGAATTGGCAGAACCTGAAATTGAGAGAGCCAAAAATCTTGTTGCTCTTAAGTTTGGACAGGGCGATCAGCCTAAACGCATTGCAAGATTCTTGCATTCTCGGGGGTACTCTGAAGAAACAATTGAGTCGCTAATCGGTGATCTATCTGCGGATTAATTGCACCCAGTCATGAATGCCACTGTATTACTAATTGTACTGATAGTTTCCTTGGTAGCATGGACAGTTTCAAGCATAGCCTTTTCACAGAAAATTAAAAAGTTGCTAAAAGACCTTAGTCGCTTGGGGGAATCGATTGCCTTTAGGGATGAGCAAATTGTGAAATTACAATCTGAAGTAGAAACAAGTCAATCAAATTTGCAGCAATTTTGCAGAAAATTAAAACGTTGGTAAAAGACCTATGTCGCTTGGGAGAAACGCTCGTCTTTAAGGATGAGCAAATTGTAAAATTACAATCTGAAGTAGAAACAAGTCAATCAAATTTGCAGCAATTTTGCAGAGCAACAAAGAGTGAGCTCGCTCAACTACTTACAGGTGAGGTTCAGAAAGAGTCAGACGAACAACTTCAACTTCAGCTTTCTGCATTTGAAGATGAGTTGCATCAAAGGACATCAGAATTACTCGTCACCACAATAGAACGAACCACGGCTGATGTCGTGACCTCTGCAACTACGGCACTTGTGGAAATTCCAAGTGATGATGTTAAAGGAAGAATCATTGGCCGAGAGGGCAGAAACATTCGTTCATTTGAGCAAATTACCGGTGTCGATTTAATCATTGACGAGTCACCCGAAGTTGTTATGCTTTCTTCGTTTGATCCCATACGCAGAGAAATTGCAAGGGTTACCCTTATGAACTTAATTGTAGACGGTCGAATCCATCCTGCAAAGATAGAGGAGTGGTACCAAAAAGCTACAACTGAAGTTGAACGATTGCTTATCGATTCTGCTAAAAAAGCTGTGACCAAAGCTAAGGCTGGGCCTATGTCAAGACCAGTACTAGAGGCACTGGGAAGATTACGTTTCAGAACCAGTTACTCTCAAAACGTTCTAGATCACAGCGTTGAAGTTGCAAATATTGGCGCCCTTATTTCAGACGAATTCAACCTGGATACTGCACAAGTGCGTCGGGCAGCAATGCTTCATGACATTGGAAAAGCACTTGACGACACATGGGATGGTCCTCATGCGATTGCTGGGATGAATTTTCTCAAACAGTTCACCGAAACAGAACTTGTCTTAAATGCCGTAGGTGCCCACCATCGTGATATCGTTCCATCTTCGCTGGAAGCACAAGTTGTTATTGTTGCCGATATGCTCTCTGCTTCTAGGCCAGGAGCAAGGAAAGTGAGCCATGAAGATTATCTGAGAAGGATGAATGCTCTCGAAGAAATTGCCAACTCTCACCCAGGTGTTGAAAAGAGTTTCGTCATGCAATCTGGGAGGGAAATCCGGGTCATAGTTAAACCCGACATGATGTCAGACCTGGAGGCCAGGCAACTAGCCAAGGAAATTGGCACCAAAATTTCAGCAAATCGAGAAGTTGCTGGTCAAATCAAAATCACGGTTATTCGGGAATCACGTTTCATCGAACTCATCAAATAAAAACAGACTCAAAGCTTCAACCGTATTTTGAGCGTATCTACACGCATTCTCAGTTACTTCTTACTCTGAATGTATCGAATTCACCCATAGTTCCCAAGTACAACTATATTGCCCTGTACGTTGCGGTTTGCTCACCGTTTCGAGGCTCCAATCCCTTGGCCGTGTCTGAGGGGGAGGAGCAGGCACTTTGTTGATTCTAAAACAAAGAAAGCCTCCTGGGAATTCCAGAAGGCTTTTTGGATTGCTGAAAAATCTCAGCGCTTTACGAACTGGAATCCACGTCGAGCTTTCTTTCGACCGTATTTCTTCCGTTCCTTCACTCGTGAGTCACGGGTCATGTAGCCTTGAGCTCTGAGTTCCTTCTTGAACTCTTCATCAACTGTGACTAAAGCGCGCGAAATACCCAATCGAACGGCTCCAGCCTGCCCGGAGATCCCGCCGCCTTTTGTGGTGCAAACCACGTCATACTTAGCATCCAGACCAAGATGAACTAGTGGGCTCTTAACAAGAATTTCGAGGACTGGCCTGCCCAAATACGCTCTAAAATCTTTTCCGTTGATTGTAATTTTTCCTTCACCTGGTTTGAGCCAGACTCTGGCGACTGCGCACTTGCGTCGCCCGGTTCCATAGTTTTGCGATGCTGCCATGCGTTAGTTTTTCTCCTTCTTTATATCGTAAGTAGTTGGATTTTGAGCCTCATGAGGATGTTCAGTTCCGGAATAAACCTTAACTTTGCTAAAAATCTGCTTGCCGAGTTTGGTTTTAGGACACATTCCCCATACTGCTTTTTCAACGAGCTTAACGGGATCGTTTTCTAGCATATCGCCACGTGAAACGTTCTTGATCCCACCTGGCCATCCAGAGTGCCAATAGATGAGCTCATCTTTCTTATTTCCCGTGAGAACGGCTTGTGCCGCATTGATGATGATGACATAGTCACCACAATCTTGGTTATATTCAAATGTGGGTTTGTTCTTCCCACGCAGAAGCTGTGCGACTTGTCCAGCGAGTCGGCCCACAGGAACGCCTGCAGCGTCCACTACGTACCACTTTCGCTCGATCGAGCCACCCTTGTTGGTGAATGTTCGATTGTTCATATTCCTATAGTTCCTTCTTCTAATTCGTTATCTTGATCAAAGCTGATGTGGTTAAGTTCCCGATGGCAGTGTGACATCTGAAAATCCTTATGGAATTTCGGATGCCTTCCGTAATGAATCTTCATTAAACAAAGACCCTTTGCCGGAAGTACCACTGGCCACTGGTACTTGAGCCGCTCCTCTGGTTGGAGGAGTCTACTGACCTCTACGACATCTCGGTGTCCTCGACCTACCTCAAGGATTACTCCCGACATTCTTCGCATCATTCCACGAAGAAAAGCGGTCCCGACAATGTCCACCCACACCTCATCTCGAACTTGCTTGACACCCACACTGAATAATTTCCTGCGGGTGTTAGTTACCGAGGACTCCAATTCCTCGGTAAAAGCTAGAAAATCGTGATTACCTTGCAGATATCTTGCCGCTTCTTTCATCAGCTTAATATCTATGGGTTTTCCGTGAAAAAATGCATATGGCTCCCTAAACGGGTCCCTGCTTCCAACCATTATTCGATACCTGTAATGGCGGTCTATTGCCATAAATCGAGCATTAAAACTGTCACTCACCTGAGATGAATGCAATACTGCCGCATCGTTTGGCAACACTTTGTTAATGGCTTTTTTCCACTGATCGGGTGGCATTGGATTTTGAGTATCAAAATGACAAACTTGTCCTATTGCATGGGCCCCACTGTCAGTTCGGCTTGCCCCGATAATCTCGTTTTCCTCGCCCGAAATGCGGCGAACAGCTTCTTTCAATGTACTTTGGACAGTTCTCTGTCCCTTGTTATGAGCCCAACCTCTAAAATCAGTTCCATCGTAACTGACTATGAGCTTGATGCGCATCTCAAAATATTCCGCTAGGTTCTAGCGGAAAATGGTTAGACAAGTTCAAGAACAGCAGTTTGCGCAGCATCACCTCGGCGGTTACCAGTCTTCGTGAGACGTGTGTATCCACCAGGTCGTTCTGTATATCGCGGACCGATGTTATCGAACAAGTGTTTGACGAGGTCTTCTCCGGAAAGCTTGTTTTGTTGTGCCTTAATTTGTGTCTTCTCCAGTTCGGTCTTTCCAGCCAAAACTTTTGGATTTACCAAATTACTACTGCTATGGCCGACAAGAATCTTGCGAGCTCTCCGTCGTGCTTCAATACCATCTTCAAGTTTGGTAACAGTAATGAGCTTTTCAGCCATTCTTTGAACTTCCTTAGCGCGACCAAAAGTTGTTCGAAGGTAGCCGTGCCGAATGAACTGCCGGGTCAAATTTGTGAGAAGGTGCAACCGTTGATCGGTTGGAAGGCCAAGTTTTCTGTGGTCTACTTTGTGTCTCATGGTTATTCCTTAGAAATCGTCTTCGTCATCGTCAAGAAGGTCAATGGATCTATAACCACCCTTTGACGGCTTCATTTCAAGTCCATGTTCTGCGAGCTTGTCACGTACTTCAAGCAGTGATTTCTTTCCGAAGCCTCGAATTGCGGTCAAATCTGCCTCAGTCACTAGAGCCAAAGCCCTCAAGTTGAGAATGCCAGCTCGTCGAAGACAATTGAAGGTTCGTTGTGAGAAGTCAAGCTCTTCAATCTTGATATCCGGAACGTTCTTCAAGATTTCATCGGTGCTTTGCTCCTCGGTTCCAATTTCAACAGTGAACCCAGCAGCTCCAACTTCTGTAATAAGGCGCAAGTGAGCAATCATGATTTGAGCAGATTGCGACAGAGCATCATTGGGCGCAATTGTCCCATTAGTCTCAATTTCAATTACAAGACGTTCGTAGTCTGTTCGAGTTCCAACACGAGTTGCCTCAACAACATAGTTAGTCTTTCGAATTGGAGTGTATTGAGCTCCGACAGGCAGAAGACCAATGACTCCACGATACCGATCTTGCTTGTCTGGCATGGTATAACCCACACCCCAATTCACAAAGAGTTCCATGTTCAAGTGAGCCTTTGCATCACTAAGTGTTGCAATGTAGGCTTCAGGATTGACGATTTCGATGTTCTCGGGACAAATAATGTCTGCACCTGTCACCCTACCGGGGCCAGTTGCTTCGATTCTAAGCACAACCTCATCAATTGGCTCTTCTCCAAGAACCTTTACAGCAATTGATTTTAGGTTGAGAATTAGTTGCGTCGTGTCTTCCTTGACGCCCGGAATCGGAGCGAATTCATGAAAAACCTTGTCAATTCGGATTGCAGAGATGGCTGCACCTTGAATCGAGCTGAGGAGAATTCGCCGAAGGGTATTACCAAGGGTCTGGCCATAGCCGCGCTCAAGCGGCTCGAGGACAAACTTACCGTAATCGTTGGTGAGTTGGAGGCTAGAAATTGCAGGCATGTTCTTTTTTGGTTTAGACTCGTCGTCGCTTTGGAGGTCGGCAACCGTTGTGAGGAAGAGGAGTGACGTCTACTACATGAGTAATGTCAAGTCCGGACGCAGCAAGAGCACGCATCGCGGTTTCTCGACCCGACCCAGGACCACAAACTTGGATGTGAATTTGCTTTAAACCATGCTCTTGAGCCAATCGAGAGGCTTTGTCTGCCGCCACTTGAGCAGCAAATGGGGTGCCCTTCCGACTTCCCTTATAATTCACGTTGCCAGCACTTGCCCAGCTAATCGTGTTCCCGTTTGCGTCGGTAATTGTAACAATTGTGTTGTTGAATGAAGCATGAATGTGAGCCACACCAATAGCGATGTTTTTCTTCTCTTTCTGCTTTCCTCTTGTCGTATTCTTGCGTGCCATATTAAATTTGCCTGCGGTAGACGCCCTTCAACCCGAAGGGCGATCAAAGTTACTTCTTCGCCTTCTTCTTTCCTGCAACAGTCTTCGCCTTACCCTTCCGAGTTCGGGCGTTGCTTCGTGTTCGCTGGCCTCTTGTGGGGAGACCCCGTGAGTGGCGGATGCCTCTGAAGCAGCGAATTTCCATCAGGCGACGAATATTGGTTTGAACTTCTCTTCGAAGATCACCTTCAATCTGATAGTCGGCATCCAAGATTTCTCGAAGCCTTTGAACTTCGTTTTCATCAAGGTCTTTAATCTTCTTTCGAGGATCGATTTTTGCCTTTTCGAGAAGTTCCAGTACGTTGTGCTTTCCAATTCCGTAAAGAACTGGAAGAGCGTACTGCGCCATTTTCTCGCGCGGAAGGTCAATACCTGCAATACGTGCCATAAGTTATAATTCTCGTTTCTTTAGCCTTGTCGTTGCTTATGCTTGGGGACGGAGCAAATCACCCGCACAACTCCGTTGCGCTTGATGATCTTGCATTTATCGCAGATCTTTTTTACACTTGCTCGAACTTTCATGATCTGATTTCCTGATTCTGTCCGTCTATATATTCATAGAGTCTTGTGAAAGACTCATTTCAACCTAGAAGGACTGAAACGAAAGCATAGGCGTAACGCCGCTGACGCAATCTAGAATGATACTCAGCTCATGCCGCGATTTGCAAGGGGACTGTCGCAATTTCTTGCATTCTCCTCCAACTTGCGTTCTCATCCTTGCCTAGCCAGTACGTATTCTGCAACTGCATCCAACATATCTTTCGATAAACTAGGTTCCAAAGGACAAAGCGACTCATGGGCTTTCCCGATATGCTCACTCGCTAATCTTTCACATTCAGCAAAGGCACCACGAGTCGCCATCCAGTCACAAAGCATTCGTACTTCATCCTCACTGACTGCTCCTCCAAATCGTTTTTTAGCAATTTGACTTTCTGCGTCACTTAACTTGCCTCGGAGAAAAATAAGCGGCAGAGTCGCTTGCCCATCTCTAAAATCTGTTGCAACAGGTTTTCCAGTCTTAGCTTTGTCTCCTCGGTAGTCGAGCAAGTCATCTGCAATCTGAAAAGCCATTCCGGTATGATGCCCAAAATCAGCCAGAGCTTTTCTCTGAATTTTACTAGCACCAGCAGCAATTGCACCAATTTCACAGCAACAACGAATAAACGAAGCCGTCTTCATCCTTAAGATTTCGAGATGATGGTCGTAATCAAGGTCAAACTCACCTCGTGCCTCTAACTCAAAAACTTCACCCTCTGCAATTTCACAAACCGCTTCACTCACTGTGGTGATAACATCCAGGTCTCCATCACTTGCGAGAAGCAACATTGCCTTCGCGAGAAAGACGTCTCCTGACATTATCGCTGCTTCATTTCCAAACTTTTGGGACGCTGTTGGCTTGCCGCGTCTCGTTGGGGCAGCATCCAGAACATCATCATGCACAAGTGTTGCCATGTGAATGATTTCCATACATGCACCGAGTTTTCTTAGTCGTTGTTCGTCAACGTCTGGATTCACAGCTTTCCCAGCCAGCATCACAAAAGCAGGTCTAAGTCTCTTTCCACCTGCACTTAGAGTGTGCGCCGCCACTTCTCGAATAATCGCAACTTGAGAATCGGTGCTCTTTCGAATCTCATTCTCAATCTCAGCGACTTCATCTGAAACCCTTGCCAACAGTTCGTTCCGCAAAGATTCGTCAGTCAGTATGGATAGTGCAGTTGTAGTCATAGATTCCTTGTTGCTTCTAAAAAGATTCGTTTGTAAATGTGTTTTCTGGAGTAAGAAAATCAGGTGCTTCGTTGCCGTGGACGCGAGGTGGTTTTTGACCATGATGAATACAGATATTGCCCATCATCAGATCACGATAGAAAATCTCAGTAAAACCTGCAATTTTCATAGATTCACACAATTCGGAGCGGGACTTGAATCTCCTGATGCTCTCATCTAAGTAGGTATAGGCTGTCTTCATCCCCAGAAATTTGCCCGATAACCTAACAAAGAAACTCCGAAAAGGAACCGAAATAAAATGCACTGCTGACCTGTTCGGCTCAGCACAATCTATTGACACAAAGTGCCCACCTGGCTTCAGAACTCTAAAAATTTCTCGGTGAGCCTGATCGATATCTGGAACGTTTCGGAGCCCCCATCCTACGGTTACAGCATTTACTGAATTACTCGCAAGAGGAATCTGACAGGCGTCTGCTAGACATAGGCTTGTAAGAGAATCCTTCTCTCTCGAGATTGCAAGCATTGGAGCACAGAAATCGAGAGCAACCACTGTCCCAGTTGGACCCACCTTTCGCCTCAAGACAGGCAGAAAATCGCCAGTTCCGCAACAGATATCTGCAACAGTATCGCCGCTCTCTAATTTAAGCATGCTAGCGGCCACATCGCGCCATTTTCGATGCTGCCTGAAGCTCATCACCGAATTCGCCAAATCGTAAACAGGCGCGATTTCAGAGAACATTTGCTGCACGGCAGCACGTTTTTCCTCGCCGTGAGTTTCCCATATTGGTTGAACACCATTCATTTTGTTTGTTTCGACTGGCGACTGCATTTCAACCTCGAGATCTTTTAAGTGTACTTACTCAAATTTGAAAAAGTCACCGAACTTTCAGAATTCTCTGAAAGTTACTACGGATAAACTATGCCATGCGTTTCTACGCCTGTTATGCATTTGATTTAGACGGAACGCTCTACCGAGGAAATCAGCCCATAAAAGGAGCGGTGAACACGGTTTTTGAACTGAAAAACCGCGGGGCAAAGATCCTCTATGTGTCAAACAATTCCAGCTTAACGAATCATGGCTATGTGGAAAAACTAGTAACACTCGGGTTCCCAGTAGATGAGACATGGGTTCGCTCAAGTGCGATAGCAGCGGGTGAATGGCTGAGAACTCAATCGCTACAAACGTTGTTTGTGGTCGGTGAACCTGGTCTGGTTCAAACGCTTACATTGATGGGACTTACCGTGATCAATGCAGACACCAAGGGAAACGTAGAACCCCTCTACCCCTCACAATTTCATCTCCATGCTGATGCCGTGGTAACTGGAATTTGTAAAAAGAATTTAAGCTATCCGTTGCTGGACTCTGCCATGCAGCACATTAAATTAGGAGCAAAATTTGTTGCCACGAATGGAGATGCCTCATTCCCACTCGAAGGCAGAAGATTTTCTCCTGGTGCGGGTGCGACTGTAGCTTTCCTTGAAACTTGTTGTGGGGTGAAGCCCCATGTGACCGGAAAGCCGCGTCCCGAAATTCTACTTGAAGGCCTTAAAAATATAGGAATCTGTCCTGAGGATTGTTTGATGGTTGGGGACCGTAACGACACCGATATTGAGTGTGGAATAACAGCCGGGTGTGACTCCGCTTTGGTACAAACCGGAGTAGATTTCAGTTCAACTACAGCGACATATATCATTGAGTCCGTTGAGAATCTGTTAACCTAATGGCATGCAACGACTTTTTGTACTCAAAAATCCCACCGACCTGAACCCAACATAATCTGATGAGCGTAAAAGAAGTAACTATGATGACAAAAGCTATTCGGCTTGAATGTTGTGGCAATCAACCTCCAATGACCTTAAAAAGAATTTGCAAGGTTGTCACAATTTGCAATTTGCTATTAACTTACTTCGCTCTTGCAACCACAGCATACGGCCAACAATCAGAGTCCCAAGTTTACAAGGAACTTGGAAAGAGCACTTACTGGGTTCATCCGTCATTCAACAAGGTGTTGAATTTGAATCAAGTTAAGGATGAGGCAGAAAAGTCTAAACCATATGATTTCAAGTTGTTAGCGGTTCCGGGTCTCGGTTCCAAATGGATTAAGAATGGAAAGGAGAATAGAGCTGAGTTTGCAAAATACGTCTCTGATAAACAGCTAAAGCTTGGTGACCAGGGGATTCTGATTGTCCTGACTCGTAAAGGAGTTTCAGCGTATAATCCTCGGCTATCTTCAACTGACCTCCAGGCACTTAACAGCCAAGCAGCCAAACAAGCGACAAAAAACAATCTGACCCATGCGGTAATTAATCTGGCGGAGCAAGTCAGGGGAGCATCCGAAAATGCAAAATCACTTGGTACTTCTGTTGCTCCGTCGGGTGGAATAGTAGACTCCACCCAAAGTTCTGGTAGTGGAGCGTGGGCTCTGCTTTGCCTTGCTATTCCAGTCGCCCTTGTAGCCTTAGTCATCGGTCTAGTTATAGCGAATAAGAAAAAGGTCCTCCAAAGGTCTAAAAACGCGGCTGACCAAAAGCGACGACAAGCCATTGAGGCAATTTCATACATCGACAGCTACGATGGATTATTGACCGATAGTGCAGACAAGTCGGCTACCTTGCAGTACCGACAACGAATGGGTGAGAACTTCGATATTGCGCTTTCAACTTTCAATCGTGCTCAAAGCAAGCAAGACTTCGACCGAGCAACTTTTGAATTTCAAAGGGTTATTCAAGATTTTGAAGGTGCTAAGAACAGTCTAAATGCTGCTACAGGCGGATCTGGGATTGCGTACTCTATCCCTCCAATTATAGATAATGAGCGCGCACCACTTTTTGAACCAGTGAAAGGTGTTTCTTACTTTTCTTCTCAACCAAGCGAATTACTTGTGCCAGTCGAAGTCAATTTTGGAGGCTCAAGAAAGACTGTCATGGTAACACCAGAAGAACGCGACGAACTCATGGCAGGCAGAATGCCTCAACTAAGAGGACAAAACATCAATGGACGATTTACACCTTGGTACGGTGTAAACGGCTATGACCCTTACCGTGATTACTACTCCGGCAACTTTGTTTGGGATTTGCTAGCAATAAACATGATATCAAGCATGTTTATGCCAAGTTATGGATTCGGTTGGGGCGGTGGTTTATTTGGTGGACACCACTACCATTCTTGGGGCTATGATAGCGGTCACTATTATGGTGATTATTACAGCGATGGGTTGTATCATGGTCACCACCATGGTGGCTATGACGACAATGGATACGGTGGTTCGTCGGACTTTGATATGGGAAACATTGATTCTGGTGGGGACTTTGACTTCGGAACTGACTCAAATGACTCGGGGGGATTTGGATTTGGTGGCTTTGATTTTGGTGGCGGAGACGATTCTGGTGGAGGGTTTGACTTCGGTGGTGGTGACTTTGGAGGCGGCGATTTCGGGGGCGACTAAGCTACCTAGAAAAACATCAAATCGCCTTAAGTGCTGGCCACCTAAGTTCAACTCCTTGAGATTCCAGGAGTTGTTGCACTTCAGCGACTGTATCTGAATTTTCACTCAAAGATTGGATTGGAACATCCTTGTTTATTGCTATCGATGCAATTGCCGCAGCACTCTCGCCTATATTCCATTCAACTGGGTGCAATCTGTAACAACCGTTAGTGATATGGGTAACACCAATGTTTTTACAAGCGGGAATCAGATTTTTCGCTCGCACAGGGATTAAGCTACGCATAGGGAGTTCAAAAGGGAGTGTGGAGGTATCAATAGTATTAGCTCCGTTGGTGCTTGGGTGTAAATCTATGCGATAAGAGCCGATTCCAACTGAATCTTCAAAACTTGGTGCCCGATCTTTGCCGGGATTTGTATAGGCTGCCACATCTTGCTCCTTAACCACATACTGTGCAACTATTCTTCTAGCTTCCCTAATATAAGGATATTTTGCAAACCCATCTGCTGTGCCCGTTATATCAGGACGAGCATAAACACCAGGGTAAGAACCTGTTGCATCATCATGCCGAGGAGCATCATTTTGGAGCCAATACAGGAGACTTAACGAAAGTTGCTTTGCATCATTCAACCTTGAAGCAGACACTGGGCCCATCGCACCTGGAATTTCAAACCCCTCTGGAACAAAGTCTCCGCTTGGCATTGGATCAACATCCATAATGGTTCCCTCAAAGTAATCATTTTGGGGCCAATTCACGACAGTTACAGGATCCATACGGTCACCGTTTTCAAAGTACTGTGGATCAATAATCTGCCGATATGGGAACAGCGCATACCAATCGCCAGGCTTTCGCCCGTAGAGAGGTAGCTCACGAATTATTCCCGTGTGAGCATGTAACACTTGAAAACCTAACAGTGGTCCAGGCCAAAACGGCGGTTGCCAGGATTTCCACTTATCATATTGTTCTGGTTTTTCAATCTTTCTCTCACCTTTGTGATCATGGCCAAGAGCAAAACACCAAGTTATTCCCTGGACATTATCCCACTCAGCCGGACCATCTACGGCATTAGGCTCGCAAGTTTCCGACTTGCTTTCAGCACCAACCACATACTCGGTACCAGTCATCGGCAACAAGTCACCGAGCTCAGTTGCATCAAGCACAAACTTGCCCTCATAGGACTCAAAATCCCCTGTTTCTAAATTCAAAAATCGAACTGAACGAACTAAATCACCCTGAACATCAGCTGAATGTGGCTTTCGTCTTAGAAGTATTTGTAATTGTCCAGTCTGAAGGAATGGGTGCAGCATTTGATTCAAAACAGCTAAACCAACACGGGGCTCGTGGCATAGTTTGCTCACCCAGCCTGAGCCAGGGTTTAGTTCGGGATTCATCCTGTGCCTGGCTTTTAGAAATGTGTGTGATCGGTAAAAATCCCTTACCTGTGTCCGATAGGCTCTGTAGCGCCGGGTGCAGCCAAAGCGTTCAATCCATGGATGTTCATCTGGTGGAACTATTTGAGAAGTGAGTTGACCACCAATCCAATCCGTCTCTTCAGTTAAGATAACTGAGTGCCCAAGGGCACAGGCCATCATTGCCGCGGCGGCACCACCTGTGCCACCACCGACGATTAGAATATCCGCTTTCGCCACGTCAAAAGGTTACCTTTCAACAAGCCTTTGAGAAGAGTTCAGTCTGAGACAAGAACACAACTGAGTTAAAGGGTTTGAACATTCAAATCTAGAAGCTAGTTATACTAATAAACATGATTACTTCAACATTGACTATGCTTTTGCTGGCCCAAACTGCCAAGCCTGAATTCTCCGTTTCCGTCAAACCAGGAAAATCAGGCGCCATTTCAGGCACTGTAACCGTCAAACTTCCAGAGGGATGGCATGCTTATCAAAATCCACCTAAAAGCGAATATGAGAACCCCCTGAAAATCGAGTCCAAGACTAAAGGATTCAAATTAACCAAAGTTTCTTATCCGAAAGGTGAAACGCTTAAATCCTCCGGAAGCGAAACGTTAGGATATGTCGGAAATGTTGAGATTCCATTTGAAGGCAAATTTGATACTTCCATCAAGCCAACCAAAGGAACATACAGCGTAGTGATTGAAGTCAGTTATCAAATTTGTAGTGATAGATCTTGCATCGCTCCAGACTCGACAAAGCTAATAATAAAGTGGAAGGCAACTAAGTGAACGTGACTCCGTTCAAAGTTGGTAACTTCCATGTTGGTGATGGATCTCTCACGGTAATAGCTGGGCCCTGCATGGCAGAATCTCTTGAACTCTGCCAGCAAATCGCAGGACATGCCAAAGAAGTTTGTGCTCGATTGGGAGTCAACTATATTTTCAAAGCATCGTACGACAAAGCGAACAGAACCTCTGTGAACTCAGAACGAGGAGCGGGACTAGATGCAGGTCTCGAAATCTTATCAAAAATCAAAAACGACTTTGACCTGCCAGTCACCACAGATATTCACCTTCCAGATCAAGCTAAACCTGTCGCGGAAGTAGCATCCATTCTGCAGATACCGGCATTCTTATGCAGACAATCAGATCTTCTCGAATCTGCTGCGAAAACTGGTGTCCCGGTAAATGTCAAGAAAGGTCAGTTTCTCGCACCATCTGACACTAAAAATATTGTTGCAAAATTAGCGTCATTCAATGGAAAGGGCACAATGCTCACAGAACGTGGTACTTCCTTCGGATATAACACGCTGGTAGTTGACATGCCAGGTCTCGAAACGATGCGATCCTATGGCGTGCCTGTTTGCTTCGATGCCACTCATTCGGCACAAAGACCTGGTGGGGCCGGGACATCAACAGGTGGTGTACGTGATTCTATTCCAGCTATGGCGAGAGCAGCAACGGCTGTTGGCATTGACGCGTTGTTCCTAGAAATTCATCCGGATCCAGATAAGGCACTTAGTGATGCAGCTACTCAGTGGAAACTGGATAGATTTGAAGAACTTCTCGTCCAGGTCATCAGAATTAGAGGGGCACTAAAATAGCCACAAAGTAGCCATCAACACACAATAAAGACCAACTACCCATCTTCCCTCATTGATCTCAGTTGAATCATTATTAGTTTGTGGCTTTGAGTAATAACTCAAAGCCTGGCAAGCGACCAGGGAAACCAAAAACCAGCCAAATGGATTCATCCAATCTGCGCCACCTGGATAAATTGAGTGGCGCTTCCACTCCCAGTATCGAAGCTTGTTTACCATCACTGCCTCCATCAAAAAATCTATAAAGGTCGCGAGCCCTGCCGCCGAGATTACGCGTTTCCATCCTGCAACATTAGAAAACGAGAGCCAAGAGGCACCAACAATTAAAAACCACGCAAATGGGAGCAAAAGGGGAAAGTAGATATCATTGGGAAGTACTACTAAAGGTAGCCACCTGTCCGTGTATTCATATCTCCCAAAAGGGTAGCCAGTGTAGAGTCCGACTATCTCGCTGGATGCCCCTATGCACAGGGTAAAGATTAGAGCTCTCAGTGAACCGATGCCTCTAGAAAGAGTCAAGACACCTGCGCACATCGTGAGTATCGATGCATAGACTGGTATCTGCCCTGGACTCACATGGAATGTTTTTGATGCTATGGTTCCCACAAGAGAAAAGAGCACCATCCCCGCATAAGAACGTAATGAAACGGAGCAATTTTTCAAAAATCGCCAATCCACACCGTAGTCTGACACGGAATTATATGGGGACAACCAGAAAA
>JAPLCS010000367.1 GCA_026392145.1 Fimbriimonadales bacterium
GCCTTAACATTCGTTGAGCCTTCCTCCCGAATGCGTCCCAAAAGCAGGAGACCAACAAACCGAATCCCAATCGTCACCCAGAAAACAATGTGATAAGCGCCAAACGAAGTAGGTACCCAGCCCCGAGCTTGCGCTAACAGTTCAGCTCCCAAATACGGCGCCATTGCACCGGCCAAAGATTGAACCGCCAATCCAGTACCAATATATGTCGGTCGGTCGGCCGGCTTGGATGTCGCCAGCAACAAGTTAAACTGGCAAACCATAATCCCGCTCCACGCCATGCCCATCCAGACATGGCACACCACCAGCACAATCATGTTGTAGGTCGGGCTATCGGGCCGGCAAGCCAACCAAGGCAACGGGGTTGCCAACATCAACACCCCGACAATGGTCAAAATCGGCTTGTTGCCATATTTATCCGCTAAGTAACCCCACCACCGTGAAGCAACAATGTTCCCAATCGCGTGCGTCATCGCACACATTTGAAGGTTAGTTTGAGAAAAGTTAAGTGTCTCAAAGGCAAACGCAGACCAAAGCAAGCCAGCAAAGGACTGCCCACTGATAAAGACAAAAAGGAAGATGAGAACCTTGCGAAATTCCATATCCCGAAATGGGATCGCAAAAGCTTTCAAACTATCGCCAAAATCCTGCTTAATCGGATTTTCACGCGGAATATCCTGCATCTTCGTAAAGAAGAACATGCTAATCGCCGCGCACACAATGGCACTTCCAAACACCACCGAATAACCTACGGAAGTCTTATCAATGTGCTTAAAGTAATCAATACCAAAGCCACCCGCCACTCCAATCGATGCTCCGACCGCCGTCATGATCGTGTTTCGAGTCGCGAAAAAAGAACCCCGCGAATTGCTCGGCACAATCTCAGCGAGCCAATCGTTATAAATCGGATTGACAATATTGATTACCGCAGCCGCGATCGTCACGCAAAGAAGCATAATGGGCAACTTCGCCGAAGTTGAAATCGCAAGTAACGGTAGGAACGCGATGGGCACGTGGCAAAGTCTCCAAATGAGACCGCCAGGCAAAATAAACTTGCGATAAGAAGGAAAGCTACGACCCCAAATCGCACCAGGAATCTGAATCAATCCAAGAAGCGAGGGGAATGCGGTGAGCAGCCCAATCCATCGGGCCGCCTCTCCACCGCTCGTAATCGTTTTGATATAACCAACCAAGAAGGAACCACCGATCAGGGTCCCAAAAGCAGCGGCAAAACCGACATCAACATGCGACGCTCTGAGCGTTTTGATATTCTCCAGTCGGTTATTTGAAGATTCCAAAGCTTCTATAAGGTTACCAATTACTAGAACGTCGTGATGACGTTAGTGAAAAATAGTGCGTAGCATTCATTGTGAATCTACAATCCTTAACTTATCTCATGGCACTTGCCACACTTGGAGACTATGAGGCAATTGACCTAAAAGACGGCTTTGTTCGTGTTAACACCAAAAAGTATTCAGTCGAAATTCCCAAAGGCTGGGAAGTTGGCGAAGAAACCGGCTTCGGGCAGAGAGAATACGTTTCCAAGAAAGGCGAAATGTCAACCATGACCGGATCCGCTGTCAACCGAACATGGGACCAACTCTACCAAACTTCACTGTTCTTCATCCGACGATCAGGTGCAGGTGAACCAACTCCATACAAACTCAGCAAATCAGCCAAGGGGCTGGATGTCATGAGCTTTGAAATGGTAAACGACAAGAAGCAACCGGTTTCAAAGTACGTCATCTTCAAAAATGACAAGTCCGAAATCCTCGCTCTTTCAGTGAAAATCAAAGACCGTTCCGTCGAAAAAGACCTCGAAAAAGCATTCGAGAGAATGGTTAAGACTGCTGAAATGAAGTAAGCCTGCCCAAGAAAAACTTTTCCATAGAAAAATTAACAGAGGGGACAGACAAAATCTGTCCCCTCTGTTTTTGTTTCAAGCAATCGACTAAACGTTAGTTGCCCTTCTTCTTCATTTCCGCCGAGCTGCGATATTTATCACCCAGCAAATGTTCGCTAAAGTACTCCATCAACATCTGCTGGAAGTAAGGCTGATAAGGGCCAAATCCGTGTGCTTGACCTGGCATAAGCATAAAGTCGAACCGTTTATTCTCTTTGATCAGCGCATTCACCAAACGAATACTGTTCGCAGGATGCACATTGTTGTCCATATCACCGTGAACAATCAGCAATTTATTGTTGAGGTTTTTGGCAAGTTCCCAAGTCGTTGGCACCTTAATTTCAAAAGCGACATTTGCGACCTTAGTTTCCTCCTTCTTAACCTCATCTTTCTTTGTGTCGTCCTTTTTAACTTCTTCTTTCTTCGTCTCGTCCTTCTTCGTTTGCCCTTGCTCGTAAAGAATCGCATCCAGAGGATTCAAAGCGACATCAATCATCCACTGTTCCTCGGGAGTCGAGGCCTTGCTTGAAGAGCTAGTTCCGGTATCAAAGATGGAGGTTGAAACCTTCAAACCATGATGCTGTTCACTCCAATTGCTGTTATAGATGTTGTTATCATGGTTACCCGCGCTGCTGACTCCAACCTTAAAGAAGTCATTGTAGGGTGGTAGCAACAACGCTGCCGCTGTCATAAATCCACCGCCCGAGTGACCGAAAATACCGACCTTGTCAACATCAATCCAAGGATATTTCGCCGCCAACTGCTCAACGCCCGCCTTTTTATCAGCCAAGCCATAGTCACGCAGGTTGTAATAACCATAACTATGGTAAGCATTGGACCGCTGAGGACTTCCTCCACGGTTACCAATTTGGATCACGATAAATCCAAGCTGAGCCAGCGTTTGAGGAGTATTGAAGGGCGAAAAAGTATCGCTCACAGACTCTGTTTGAGGGCCAGGATAAATATTCAAAATAATGGGATATTTTTTCGCTGGGTCAAAGTCCATAGGCTTCCACATGTTCCCGTAAATATCAACCACTCCATCATCGCTCTTAACCGCAAACGTTTCGGGCATCTTCCAGCCTGCCGCTTCCAGCCGACTCAGGTCCATCTTTTCAAGTTCAAGCACCCGCTCTCCCTTGTCATTAAAAACAAACGATGCCGGAGCCAAGTCAACCCTTGAATGGTTGTCCACCACAAACTTCTTGCTAAAGCTCAAAGTTCCAGTATGATTAGCATTTCCTGGAGTCAAAGTTCGGAAATCCGAGCCATCCAATTTCATTCGATAAACATGAGTGTAGTAAGGATTTTCATTCGCTTCTTTACCCACGCCATTAATCCATACTAAATCCTTGTCCGCATCAACTTCTACCAAAGTGTCGGCTCGCCAAGGACCACTTGAAACCGCATTCAGCAACTTGCCATTGTTATCGTAGCGATAATAGTGCCCCCAACCAGTGCGCTCAGAGAACCACAAGAAGTCACCGCCTGGCTTAACGTATTTCACGGGTCTCAATTCAAGAAACGCATTCTCAACCGACTCTGTCAAAAGCACTTTAATCTCGTCAGTTCTCAGGTCATACTCGCAAAGTTCCGCATTTCGCTGTAATCGGTCCCGTCTCACAAACCGCACCTTGTCCGAATTATTCGGAAAGTGCACGTTGATCAAAAGCTGGTCCTTAAACTTTTCAACCTTAAGCTTTCGGAATGACTTGGTATCTCTCGTATAAACCCACAACTCCTGCTGAGGCACGTTGGCTTCTCCAGGCATTGCATATCGGTACTTCATCAAAGTGGGCCGAGGCTCCGCCAAGTTATTGACCAAGAACAATTCCTTGACCTTTCTCGAATCAAACCGAGTGACAAAAAATCGCTTCGAATCCTCCGACCATGTGGCGTTCACCCGCGACTTACGTGGAGCAGGGTCTTCGGTATTTTGGTCAAAGAAACCACCTCCAAACCCATAATCCTTCTCGCAATCCATACTAATCTGCAAGGCATTTTTATCATCATCGCCCTCAGTCACGTACAAGTTGTAGCTGAGCGAATAAACATAAGCCTTTTTATCCGGAGACTTTGTTTTGTAATCCGATGGTTCGGTCTTCGGCTGTTCAGGTCCCTTCTCCGACTTGCTCAAAACCTGCTTATCCCGGTCATACAAGTACCACTTAGACTCAAGATTGATGTAAAACTTATCCGATTCCGTCATTGTCACCGTATCAAACGGCAAGGTAGTCGAGTCGTAAGGCTTCTTGTGCAACTCACTCAACTTAGCCGCCAACTTCACATGGTCAAAAAGTGGTTCCTTAACTTTTTTAGAAGGATCCACAAACATGAACCTCTTGCCCGTTGCCTCCCGCCACATGTACCAAAATTGGTCTGAGTCCTTAAGGAAATTCGGAGTCAACCTCGTCGAATAAACATAAGGTCTCAATGCATTCGCAGAAAACTTTTCCGATTGCTTCCAATTAGCTAAGTTCGAAGTGACTTGGCCAAAACCAGATTGAACCGAAACAAGAACAAACGAAAAAGCAATAAGTCCCTTCGGCAAAATACGGAGAGGATTCATCCCTGCGTTTTACCCGTTAGGTTCAACAAGATGGTAGTAGGTCTTTTGGAATGACCAATTCTTTATTGAAACCAAGCGACTCCGCTTTACATACAAGTAACATAGTGTCAACTGTGCCATTAGTTTCAATTCGCAACTTAACAGTCCGATACGGCTCTTTTGTCGCCCTAAATAACTTTTCTTGCGACATCGAAGCAGGATGTACTGGTCTCCTTGGGCCCAACGGGGCAGGCAAAACAACCCTCATCAAAACGATTTTGGGCTTCATTCAGCCTGAATCCGGCGAAGGTGACATCCTAGGTCTCAACTTAAAAGACCGGAGTCGAGAAATTCGTCAACGAGTTGGACTCATGCCGGAACAAGACTGCCACATACCTGGACTTACCGCAGTGGGCTTTGTGGCATATGCGGGAGAACTCGCCGGCATGCCCGCTGACCAAGCACTCCGGCGTGCCCACGAAGTTCTCGAGTACTCCGGCCTCGGAGAAGCGAGATACCGCAATGTAGAAACTTTCTCAACCGGGATGAAACAGCGTATCAAACTTGCTCAAGCCATGATTCACGGCCCCAAACTCCTCCTGCTAGATGAACCCACCAACGGTCTCGACCCCAAAGGCAGAGAAGAAATGCTCGAACTCATCGCTGACATCTCAAAGAACAAGGGCGTGAATGTACTGATCAGCTCACATCTACTTCCTGACATTGAAAAGGTGTGCGACCAAGTCGTTGTCGTGATGAAAGGTCAACTCGTCAAGGCAGGCACTGTCAAGAGCCTTCGATCAATCGATGGCGAGCCACTTGATGTCGATCTCAGAGAAGAAAGCCCGTTATTCCTAGCCAAAATGAAAGACTTCGGAGCCAAAGCCATTTCACTCGGCTACTCAAGCTACCGTGTCCAAATGGATGGCACACGGGAGGAAACGATGTTCAAAATTATGCAGGCGGCACAAGAAACAAACGCACAAGTTCGAGGCATAAAGCTCGCTCAGCGCTCTCTCGAAGAAGTCTTCCTAACGGCGGTGGGACAATGAGCCAATCCTCCAGTCCGATTGCAGACCTAAGCTATCGCCATTACGACGGCCCGCTCAATGCACCCGTTGCTCGCTGGTGGAGTATTGCAAAAATGACCATCCAAGTGGCCATCAAAAAGAAAGCATTCTGGGGTTGGTCAATCGTTAGCTCATGGTGGTATCTCATCCTCCTCGCCGTCTTTTGGTTCATGGATAATGTAGCCGGCACCTTCGGCGCACCTGCCGAAGGCGGTAAGAATCCATTCCTCTCCCAAATCATCTGGAAGGATCAGTTTGTTCACGGATTCTCCTATTCCCAAATGATTCTAATGGTCGTCGCTCTCTTAGTCGGCGCTGGCTCAATTGCAAACGATAATCGCTCCAACGCACTCCTCGTCTATCTCAGCAAACCCGCCAGCCGATTCGATTACATTTTTGGTAAGTGGCTCGGAGTCTTCCTTCTCATAAGTGGTGTCGCCATCACACCCATGATGATTTTCTATCTTTATGGGTACATGAGCTTCCAAGACTACGGGTTCTGGAGTTCTGCTCCCTGGCTCTTCCTTAAACTCATCCTTGTGGCACTTTGCTCAGGAGCAGTTCATGCGTCCCTATCACTAGGAATAAGCTCGCTCTTCAATCAGGGCAGAATTGCCGGGGCAACTTACGCAGGACTCTACTTCCTCACCTACATCTTCACCGGAATCATGGGAGGGTTTAACGCAATCCAATCTTTCGGAAGCGACAAACCACCTACCATCATCAAACAGCTCTTCTACTGTTCAGTTGACGGCCTTCAAATTGGCATGGCGAAGCTCATAATCGGTACCAATGGCTCCCCCGTATTCCCAGGCATGACCCCTGGTCGAGGCAGGAGAGGCGGTAACCAAGTAGACATGAGCGAGTTCATCATTGGGATACCCCATTGGCAATGGATTGTCCCCGTAACCATTTCAGTGGTTGCTGCAGGCTTCCTCATCGCCTGGAGCCGAGTCAAAGCTGTTGAGGTGGTCGGATGATTGTTATCGAAAACGCCTCCCGATGGTACGGACAAGTCATTGGAGTGAACGATGTCAGCACAACCATTGGTCCCGGCATCACCGCACTTCTCGGCATGAACGGTGCAGGTAAGAGCACACTTATGCGCCTCATCACCGGTCAACTCAGACCTACCACGGGTTCTATCAAAGTTTTTGACATGGATCCTTTTGCCAATCCTGAAGTCTTCCGGAAAATCGGCTACTGCCCTGAAATTGATAATTTCTATGAGGACATGACCGGGCGAGATTTCGTCCGCTACATGGCACGATTGCAAGGATTTTCAGCCAGAGACGCAAGTCAGCGAGCCGAGCAGTCCATCGGACACGTGGGAATGACCGAACGTGCGAACAAGAAGATTAAAAGCTACTCCAAAGGGATGCGCCAAAGAATCAAGCTCGCTCAAGCGATGGTGCATGACCCCGAAATTATTCTTCTCGACGAACCACTCAACGGACTAGACCCCGTCGCCCGTCACGAGTTCCTAGAAGTTCTCGGTGAATTCGTCAAACGAGGCAAAACCGTGGTCGTCAGTTCTCACATTCTCTACGAGGTCGAGCAAATGACTCGCTCCATCCTCCTGCTTCACAGAGGACGATTGCTTGCCACCGGTGACCTCCGAGTCATCAGAGACCTCATTGATAAATACCCACATAAAGTGAGAATCGAAACGACCGAACCAAGAAAAGTCGCTTCCAAACTCACCGAATTTGCCAATGTCGTCAGCACACGCATTGACGAGAAAAACCAACGCCTCGACATAGAAGTCCGCGATCCGAACGCCTTCTACGATGTCTTGGGCAAATTACTTATCAACAAAGAACTGTCAATTCAAAGCTTCACTAGCCCAGACAACAACCTAGAATCGGTATTCCAATATTTGGTGGAAGGATGAAAGTAGCCTATATTTATCTTCTTAAAGAATCACTGCGATTCAAGAAAGTCATTCCCTGGCTGCTTCTTAGCTTTGCCGCAATGATTCTCGCCACTGTGTGGAAGCGGTTTGATTCTAACGCCACCCAAACCGATAGCTACGTGAACGTCGTAAACATCCTCGTTTTCCGGCTCCTTCCCCTAGCATCGGCAATCTACACCACCATGATTGTCAGCCAAGAAGTTGAGCAAAAGACGATTGTGTACCTTCTCACCCGCCCCATCCAACGATGGCAACTACTCATCGGACGTTGGGGTGCAACCGTTACCGCAGTCACCGCACTCTCCTTCATCGGAATTGTCGCAGCGTTTATTGGTTCCCGAGGGGCTCAAGTATCCATAGGCATGGACCTACTAGCCGTCCTACTCGGTGCACTCGCCTACGGATCGTTGTTCCTCTTCATAACGCTCATCTTCAACCGAGCTCTCATCATCTGCGTGCTCTTTGCGTTCGGTTGGGAAAGTTCTGTGCCTAACCTACCCACGGGTCTTCAAAGCCTCTCGGTACTGGCCCATATGCAAGCTATCGCCAAGCACCCCGAAGCCGAGGGAGGCAAAAAGTTCCTCGAACTGATTGCAGGGGTCCTCGGTGATAGCAAACTGACCGCAAGTTCATCAGCCTTTGGCTTGTTAATCTTCTCAATTGCCATGGTTGGGCTCAGTTGCTACTGGTTCACAACGCATGAATATATTCCACGAGAAGACGCCGATTAAGGCAACTTCCACCCCTCGCCAAGTCAGTATCAGGTGAGGGTATTGAACTATGGGGAACGGAAAAGCGGTAGCATATTCGTTCCCTATGGCAAGAATTCTCTCCTCTCTACCGGTCGGCGAAAAAGTCGGCATTGCCTTTTCGGGTGGACTTGATACAAGCGTCGCCGTTCACTGGATGCGAACTAAGGGTGCGATTCCTTACTGCTATACCGCCGACCTTGGTCAATACGATGAACCTGACATCGAGGGAGTTCCCGAGAGAGCAAGCCAGTACGGAGCAGAAAAAGCCAGACTAATCGACTGCCTTGAAGAACTAGTCACCGAAGGGATGGTCGCGATTCAATGTGGAGCCTTTCACATCTCCAGTGGCGGCAAAACATACTTCAACACCACACCGCTGGGTCGTGCCGTTACGGGTACAAAACTGGTGAGAGCCATGGCAGAAGATGGAGTCTCAATCTGGGGCGATGGCAGCACCTACAAAGGCAACGACATCGAACGCTTCTACCGATACGGACTCCTGGCCAACCCTGACCTCAGAATCTATAAGCCATGGCTAGACACCGCCTTTGTGAACGAACTCGGCGGAAGAAAGGAAATGTCAGAATGGTTGGAAACGTATAAACTGCCCTATCGGGACAAAAAAGAAAAAGCATATAGCACCGATGCCAACATCCTAGGTGCCACTCACGAAGCCAAAGACCTCGAATTCCTCGATCGAGGACTAGACATCGTAGAGCCCATCATGGCAGTCAAACACTGGCTCTCCGAAACCCCTATCCCCAACGAACAAATCACCATAGAATTCTCAGAAGGTTGGCCAGTACGAATCAATGGCGAATCCTATAACTCCAAAACAGAACTCTTCAAAGTTGCCAACGAAATCGGTGGCAGGCACGGACTCGGTTTCAGCGATCAAATCGAAAACAGAATCATCGAAGCAAAAAGCCGGGGAATCTATGAAGCCCCTGGAATGGCACTCCTGCACATCGCCTAC
>JAPLCS010000022.1 GCA_026392145.1 Fimbriimonadales bacterium
AGCAAGTGGATTACATGCGAGGAGGCTCGAAGAGATTCTCAAAGGCTTAGAGCTGTCTGCGGCTCGGTACTCATTGGATCTGTGACGGCTCAAAAAGATCGAGCAAGGTTGACCGTTCGAGATTGGCCAGTTAAGAATCAGCCTTTGCGGGTAGTGATTGATCGAAAGAGAAAGTTGTCATCGGTATTGCCAGTGTTTGATGATACAGCACCTAGTTGGTGGGTCTCTGAAGGCGAACTTGAGTGGAATGAGGATGGATTGAACTTGAATTCACTCCTGTTTGAATTGTATGAACGAGGCGTTCGGGGCGTCATGGTTGAAGGTGGTTCGACTACGATTTCAACGTTTTTGCAGGCGGGATTGGTGGACAGGATTGTGGGGTATTCGGCTCCCAAAATATTTGGTGTTGGGCAGGGATGGGCTGACCAGATTTCGGTAGTTTCTCCTGATGATTCCGAAGTGTGGCAGTGGGTTTCAGTCGAAAAAATTGGTCGGGATTTGAAATGGATAGTTGAATCAACGAACTTTTGTCAATGGAAGGCGTCTAAATAAGCAAGGCTTCAACTAATTCACTTTCAGTTTGTATCCTGCCCCGCGCCGACTCTCCCCCACTGGCCGGGGCTTTTTTGTAGCCACATCGAGTTAATTGAGAACCTGCAGGTTAGGAATCTTGACCTTGCCTTGAATCACAATTGAGTCCTTTTGGATTTCGATTTTTTCTGCCTTGACCGCATCGAGCAAGTCTAGATCTTTGGGAAAGTCAATTACAGGGTTGAGAGTTTTGAGAAGGAGTTCACGACTTGTGGGGTCAGGTTCTTTTCCATCTAGTCTTACGGTTGCTTGATCGAGATATAAGCGATCCCCATCGGTTTTTAGCTTAGCTTTTACTAAATAATTTGCACTTAGAATCAGAAATTGCCCTTTCCCCGTGAGCTCGACCCAGTCGTAATCGGTGCGTATGTGGACTTCCTTGAGTTCGGGGAATTTCTTCTTCACAAATGATTCAATATCTGAGAGTGAGAGCACAACAGTAGCGCTGCCCGTTCCCGATTGTGAGAGACGCATTTTTTTAGAGCGTTTTGCCAGCGGGAAGTCAAAGCGGCAGTTGGGGATAGATGCGGTGAGACTTTGACAGTGAAGTCCGCTCAGGACGAAATCTTTGAGATTAATTTTGAGTGTTTCGATGGTTCCAGATTTACTCCTCCATGATTCTGTGTAAAGTGGTAGCCCCATTGTTTCGAAGTTGGATGCATTGATGGTGGCAGTGCCAATTTCGCCAATTACTGGGCTAAGGATTCCCGGAAAGTTTGCACTTACTTGGACTTTTTTCTGGCCACCCTGAAGTTGCTCTGCAATGTCCTTTGCAGCGGCGCGTTCAAAGTCTGATACGAGCAGAACACCGCCAAGAAAAAATAGTGCTCCCCCAAAAATCCATGGATTCAATTCCTTTCTCCCGACGTAGAAGTATTTGTTAATGAGCAAGGCATGGGACGATTATAGGCGCTTAAAGAATGAGGGTGGCGCCTTTAAGCTTGATGACCACGTGATTATTGAATTCACGGGGAAGGATTGGAGAAGTTGGCTCCAAGGCCAAATCACGCAAGATGTTCGTAACCTGAGCTCTGAAAACCCGATTTCTTTTTGTATGACTAAGCCAACTGGGCAGCTTTTGACCTTTGGTGATTTGCATTTAGTCAAGAGCAATGGATGGATGGTGATTCCAAAGTCGAGTGCCGAGGCGGTGCTTGAACGGGTTGAAGCAATGGTGATAACCGAGGACTGTGAAGCCAAGATTTTGGAGGTTAGATTAGTCCACGTCATTGATGCTTCAGACGGATTGCCTACGAATCGAACGGGAATGATTGGGTTCGATCAGGTTGTGAAGGGACGAGCACCTTCAGCGCTTTCGCGTGAGGCATTTGAACTAGCTCGTTTAGAAGCTGGAATTCCAGCTTACGGAATTGATACAGATGAGCGCACCTTGCCTCCTGAACTTGGGGAGCGATTCGATGGACGCTATGTGAGCTACTCAAAGGGTTGCTACACGGGACAAGAGGTGTTGCAG
>JAPLCS010000095.1:0-967 GCA_026392145.1 Fimbriimonadales bacterium
TAAGTACTTCACCTCATCGCGACAGATATAATCTGAACGTGAAACAGCGAGGCTGGTTGGTGGTACTCCTGATAGTTGCAGCAATGATTCCGTTTGCTGGACTATTTTCGGGTCGCCAACTGGGTCCAACTGACCATATCCAAACCATGGTCACCCCAGAAAGCCCTGCGCCTACTTCAGGTTGGGATGTACTTCAAGCCGATGGCGTTCTTCAGTTCTATCCCTGGCGAGACCTAGTATTTGCAGCCTATAGGCAAGGTGAAGCTCCAATCATCAATCCCTATCAACTCGCGGGGCAACCTCTCACGGGTAACTCTCAGTCGGGAGGTTTTTATCCTCTTCACGTTCTTTTTGCCTTCGTCCCGCTCTCGACCCAACTAAAAATGGTGTTACTTGCCATCTTGCATGGAGTGATAGCAGGAGCGGGAATGTTCATATGGCTCAGGCAACTAAAAGCAACTCAGGCTGGAGCAATGATTGGAGCACTTCTCTTCACCACCAGTCAGTTTATGATTGCGTGGGCTCCACTCGCAAGCGTGCCCACCACCGTAGCCTGGATTCCTTGGATTCTCGCTGGACTTCACATGAGAAACAAGCAAGGGGTAATCGTAATTGCACTTGCAAGTGGATTGCTGCTACTCGCCGGGCATCTTCAATTTGCAGCCTATGGAATCCTGGCGACTCTGGTCTACCTTTCTTGGATCGTAGTATCTCCATCTTCCCAGAGCGAGCCTAAATGGAAAATCGTCCTACCAATAGTCGGACTCATGCTAGGGGCTCTGATGGCATACCCTCAGCTCAACTTAGTACTCGCCAACTCGGCAAACAGTCATCGTAAGAACACACCGTCCGAAGAAGGCTACACCGGATACATTAAGGGAGCGCTTCAGCCATTTGAAGCCATTTCAGCAATTCACCCCAAACTGCTAGGTTCAACAACCGCCTCAACAAGTGAACTCAAAGACTC
>JAPLCS010000095.1:976-8525 GCA_026392145.1 Fimbriimonadales bacterium
AAACCGAATTCAAACCCTGCCGAATGCGCACTATGGATATTCCCCGCAGGAATAGCATTTGCAATGTTTGCATTTCGTTCCTCAAAACCTGATACCCCTGAAAACCTCTCTGGAACCAACAAACCCTTCATCGGTCCACTGGCAATTGTCCTGCTAGGTTTTCTTCTCGCATTCGGCACACCCCTGAACAAGCTTCTATTCTTCGGATTTCCCGGTTGGTCAGCTACAGGTTCTCCCAGTAGAGCTCTTGTCCTGATCGTCATAGGTCTATGCGCTCTTGCTGGATTAGGGGCGACACGCATGGAAGAAACGGATACCAACGATAAAAAATGGTTAGCAGTGGTAGCCATCCCACTCATCTTCCTAGCCATCGGATTTAATGCCCTCAATCTAATGCCTCAACTGATTCAGCCTGGCAGTGAAGACTTCAAAAAAATAGTGGCATTACTCACAAAGGGTTCCATGCTCGAAGCAATCATCCCGATTCTTGCTTCGGTGGGAGTCCTGCTACTCTGGGTCAAGTCAACAAACAACCCCAAAAATAGATGGTTGTCAGTAGCGTTAGTGGCAGGCTCTGGGATCTTCACCCAAGTCTCTTCCGGCCCATTGTTACAGATTCCCGCTTCATCAATTCCCAGCCAAGAGCGATCAGCTACCCAATCCAAGAACTGGAATATCGCAGTCACCCCCAAAGCAAGCATGCCTCCAAATCTCAATTCGATTCGGAGAGAACATGACCTTTTTGGATACGACTCAATCCTCGAAAAAGGATTCGTTGAACAACTCAAACAAGCCACTCAAGGTGACCCAGCTCCTCCAGAGAACGGCAACATGATGCTCTACCGGGGTGGCGCTTCCCAAGAATCTCTTCGACAACTGGGCGTAGGTAATAACGCCAGAATAGAGGGTGGGACCATCATTCACGATGGTTTTGATCATCAAATCATCAAGCCCAATCCCGGAGTGGATTCAATCCTTATCCGAGATAGATTCATGGAAGGAATGACCGTATCACCAATGGACGTAATTATTAAGAACAAAAACGGCTTCCGAAACGTCCTTATAACTAGCGATTTCCCAAGTGAAATCCGTATTGACTACCCAGGTCGACACGGAATTAAGGTAGTCCTAGCAATTTTTTCAATACTTCTTGTATTCCTTTTTGGAACATTAACTAATAGAAATCGATACCATGAGCCACAAAGTCCTTGAACCTGAAGTAATAAATTCCCACTCTTCAAGCTCCGACAATTCACCTCGGTGGATGACCGTAATTTTCGATAATGACAACGTACCTAGAGAGCTTGTAGTTCTCACCATCCTCGCCCAAACCGGATGCACAGTCGAAGAAGCTGAAATTGAAGTTTGGGAAGCAGAAAAGTACGGCAAAGCCCCAATCCACTTTGCCGATAAAGAATTCTGCACTAAGTTAGCAGCAGAGTTCTCGCGAATAAAAGTCAAAGCAGAAGTCCATCCAGAATGGGCGGACTGATGCCCTCATCAAGTCTATTTGCGACTTTATGGCGCTTAACAAAACAATTTTCCCAACGACTGATCCCAGTTAATGAGTACCGAAACCATTGTCAATCCGAACATTTCGGGAAACACAGCGTCAAAGCGTGAGTCTTGGATTGTGGTTGTTTATGACAATGACCACAACAGCTTTGATGAGGTCATGATGATTCTGATGGTTGCTACAAAATGTAATTTTGAGGAAGCACAAATGGAAACCTGGGAAGTCCACAACCTCGGAAAGTCCGTTGTCCACCACGGTAGCCAAGATGAATGCGAACGAGTGGCAATCGTTATTCGGCAAATTGGCATCAAAGTCGAAGTTTTATCGGAGTAGTTTAGGAGTAAATTGTCGTAATGATTCATATGGATTTCTTTGCAAACTGGAGCACAATCACACAGAAAAAAATAGTTCGAGGTTCAGCATTTCTCGGACTATTGATAGCCAGCTCGTTCTCGTTCGGCCAAACCATTGACAACAAGCCCGAAGTCAGAAAAGAAATACTTGATACCATCGCCAAAGTCGTAGATGATCGAGCGTTTGTACCTGGAGTTGACTTCAAAAAATGGAGCGAATTCATCACCAATGAGCAAGCAAAAATTGATGAATCAAAGAATGATGACGAATTCAAATCATCAGTCAATGCCGCACTTCGCAAGTTTGGATTCAGTCACATTGTTCTTGCCACTCCCAAAGACTGGAACACCCGACAAACAGGCAATACCGTAGGAATTGGTATCACCAGCCTCCCACAAGAAGGCGGAAGAGTCATCACCAGAGTCATTGAAAAGGGTCCAGCAGAAGAGGCAGGACTGGAAGTGGGCGATGTCATCATCTCATTCGAGGGCTAGCCCGTCACGAACACAACCGTCATGACAGGAGCAGAAGGCTCCGTAGCAAAGCTCAGAGTCAAGAAAGCAAACGGCAAAACTTTTGACTACGAAATCAAGCGACGAGCTTTCTCCACACGACAAAAAGACGAGCTCAAGTGGATTGAAGAGAACAAGACGGCAATGATCAAAGTCAACTCATTCGATCGTGCCTACGATCGCAATGTTATTGCTGACTTTATGAAAGAAGCTGTCAAGGCAAAGAACCTGATTATTGATCTCAGATCAAACGGAGGAGGGGCTGTCACCAATCTCTTTGACTTTGCTGGATACTTTCTTGATCCAAAACAAGACCTAGGTGCCTTCCTCGATAAAAACGCAGTGAGGTCCTACAAGTCAGAGTTCAAAGCAGAACCTGCCGACCTGAACTCCCTCATTCCTTTTAGCGCTGGCATCATGAAGCCCTCCCGCAAACCAATGAGGTTCAAAGGAAACATCACGATTCTCATCAATGGTGGTACAGGAAGTGCTTCGGAAATTTTCACCGCAGCAATGAGGGACCTCTATGGCCGCTACGAAATTGATTCAACTGGTACCGTTGTAGCTTCAAAAGATGAAATTGAGGTGTCTATTGCCGGAACTAATTCTGCCGGTGCAGTGCTGTTCTCAACCTATGCTCCTGCATCCAACGGCTTTTACTTGCAGTATCCGCTTGCTGACTACGTCACTCCAAGCGGTAAGCGGCTCGAGGGCAACCCCATTCAACCCGATGTGAAAATCGAGGATCCCAAAGTCTGGGTTAAAAATGCACCAGATAGGGGCATCGAAATTGCACAAGCAATCTTCGAGCGCGCACGACTCCGACAAGAGCGAATCAAAAAACAGTAACGAGATCAAACCGTTCTCATCAAATCTGAATCATGAAAATCACCTTCCCGCAACTCATCACACTCAGTGTTGCGGGAATCCTCTCCGGTTGCGGCGCGAGCAACTCAAACGATCTTGCTGCGCCACCCCCTAAACTGGTCATACAGCCTCTTGAATCCAAAAATTCATTCATCATCGGCAACGGCCTGCGAATAACGATTGATTCAAACTGGAAACTACTGGTTCAAGTCCCCCTAAAATACGACCCAGAAGGCGAGGAAAAGATACAGTTCGGCAATGTTGAAATTTCGCCAGCTGCATTCGCATCCGAACTTCCAGCATTCAAAGGCTTCATCAAACGAAATTCAGTCAAGGAGCGGTCCTACACACTAGCCACTACCCGAGGTGAAGCAACACTCACTTGGCAAAAGGATGATCTGTTTCAGCTTACATTTGACATAGAGAAGGTTAACATTCCACCAAAGACCTCCATTGGAAATTGGACCTATGAAGGAACTCAGTCCACCAACGGAAAGAGCCAAGCGGTGTTTAGTATCAAGGTCGATACACTCGCTGAACCAGTGACTTCACCAATAACCAATCGCCCAGTACAAGTAAAGTTCGCCAACAGTTCAGAGTCAAGTGAATTGGTTACACGCCTCATCGAAGACCTTCGACTTACAACCGTCCGAAACATCCTCCCAGTAAGAAAATTTGGAATGGCTCCGTTTGGAATTTCAAACGACCTGTACTTCGGGCACACTTTCTGGGACGCAGATGTTTGGATGCTTCCCGCCCTCCTTTTCACTGAGCCCCAAGCCGCCAGAGACATAGTGGACTACAGACTGAGTTTGGTGGAACAAGCAAGAAAGAACGCTGCGATTACTCTCAAACAACCCTCCAAAGCATTACAGTTCCCCTGGGAATCATCGGTGAGCGGGAAAGAAACCGTACCTGGAGAGAGTAAAAAGGAACATCATATCACAGGTTCTGTGCTGTGGGGAATGACCCAAGCCGAGGCCGCCGGACTCGTACCCTCCGCAACGGTGAAACCCATCGCCCAAGGTGCAGCCACTTTCTATCAGTTGAGGTCTAAGAAGACCAACCGCGGTCGAGAAATCCCCGATCGCCCAATGGCTGACCAACGACAGAAACTGGGAAGGACCAACCAAATTCTACTTACCAAAAGATGACAAGTCTCTTCTCACGTACGAGCATGACCCCCTTCGTTCATACAAACAAGCCGCAGCAGTCCTAGCCATTTACCCATTAGAATTTCCCGAAGCAGAAAAGAACGCACGGGCGATGATGGATCGATTTGAATCCAAAGTCATCAAAAATGGCCCAGCCATGACTGAATCAGTTCACTCGATAATTTGGGCAAGACTGGGTGAAACCGATAAAGCTCTGACCGCATGGAAGAAATCATACGAGCCATTCCTCGTCAAAGGATCCAACGAATTCAGTGAGAAAAGATCAACAGTTAGAACCTACTTTTACACCGGCTCAGCAGGCGTTATCAACTCAGTGATCTACGGATTTGCTGGCATAAGACTCGACAAGAAACCCCAACAAAGGGCCACATTCAGAAAACAACTCAAATCGGGTTGGTTTCTATCAGTCACCCCCCATGTCCCAGCAGAGTTAGGCGATTTACAGCTAACCAACCTTGTCATAGATGGGAAAACAACCTCATTAAAATGCACCGTAGATGGCAAAGTTACATTCCAACCACCAATCTAAACTTTCATCATTCAACACCTGAGCAATCTCCGGCAAAAGTGTTAAACTCTCACTGAAATGTCTCCAGACACTGATGTCTTGAAGCCGGGTCAATTTCAAAACGACCCAAACCAACCAAAGCCCTGGCAATTTGTACCGCTTCTCTACTTACTTCAAGCGATGCCAGTTGCGGTGGTTCAAGAACTCAGTTCAGTCTTCTACAAGGACCTAGGGATAGCGGACCCAGCCATCGCAACTTGGACCTCAATAGTAGCTCTTCCTTGGTCCCTACAATTCCTCCTCGGTCCCTTAGTCGACCTAAGTGCCAAGAAAAAGCAATGGATTCTGCACGGCCAAATCGCAATGGTCATCATGCTGGCAATCCTGCCCTTCTTCATCCTCCCCGGTGCAGGAGCGTTCAGCGCTTCACTAGTCTTCTTGGGTGCATTTGCATTCGTATCCGCGATGACAAATATCGCGACCGACGGATTCTATATGCTGTCCATGTCCAAAGAGGGTCAGGCAAGTTTTGCGGGTGTTCAAACTGCCTTTTATAGGTTCGGACGACTGCTCTGTATCGCCCTCGTTCCCATGATCGTCGGTCGGCTCATGCAGTTCAATGAAGTTAAAATCACGACCGGTGGCTCCCTGCGATTTGCCGTCAAAGGCGGTGCCGACAAAGAAAAGTACTACTTGAACTCAGCGACGTTCCACGTCAATCAAGGCGAACTCATCACTCCTGACGGAAAGAAACTGTTAGACAATGCCGACAAGCCAATTCAAATCCCAGGCGTCGCCAACGACTTTAATATTCAAAATGGCGAATTGCAAATTGGGAAAGATAAAACGCAAATCGGCCTCTATCGAATGGGCAAATTAGCAACCGACAGCCCCGAAGAAGGTTCCTGGCAGCCCAGCTTGGCAGCCCACCAAATTCCCCACACCGAGTCAAACCGATACCTTCGAAGGAAGTGCTGCCAAACGGGCTGTACCAGCCAATTTAGCATGGACATTATCACTTTTCAGCATTGCACTCATCTACCTAGGCTCAATCGTTGCGGTCAGAAAACAACTTCCAAATCCAGCACTCGACATGGGCCCAAGTGAAACTCAAAAGAGTGAATTCGTCCCAAACCTTGTAAGGACGCTGGGAATCCTTGGATTCTATGGCACTACTTACTTCACCTTAAGTGCAACTTGGAAATTATTGGCAAATGCAATCGGAGGTCCCATGAACCAAAAAGGTTGGATGCTCCCCCAACAAGCCCTCTTTCTAGGAATCGAAACCACGCTTTCAGGCATTGCCGCAGAGATGATTCAACTCGCATTCTGTCTGCCAGTGGCAGTCGGGTTATTCCTCTGGCTTCGAAGCAGCATCCGCGGTACGGAAATGGGTGAAGCATTCTCCAGTTTCTTCCGGCAAAGCGGAATCATCCCCATCCTTTTCTTCATGCTGTTCTATCGATTTGCCGAAGCAATGGTCGCTAAAATGTCTGTCCTCTTTTTGAAAGGCGATCACAGCATGGGAGGGCTAGCTCTCGACAATACCGCTATCGGACTTGTCAAAGGAGCCATCGGAGTAGCAGGCATCATTTGCGGTGGAATCATAGGTGGAATCTTGGTAAGTCGTCTAGGACTGAAAAAGGGCTTCTGGATGATTGCTATCATGATGCACCTTCCCATCTTGCTCTACATCATTGCCGCACTCACCAAGCCAAGTAGCATTGCAATCATAGCCACCATAGACTTCATTGATCAATTTGGTTACGGGCTGGGTTATGCAGGCTACACCGTGTACCTGATGAGGATTGCTCAACGCGGGCAACATCGCACCGCTCACTATGCAATCGGCACAGGACTCGGTGCGACCTTCATCGCTCTAAGCGGCATTCTGGGAGGAGTAATTCAAGCCAACGGTGGAGCGAACGGCTATATCCATGTTTTCGTGGCGGCACTTCTCTTCGGAATTCCCGGTCTCATCACTCTCGCCTTTATTCCCCACGATGAGCCAGCCGAAAGCAACTGATTATGGATTCCAACGAACTCGCTAAACCCATAGAAGAATTGCTTCAACAAGCAATTTCCGAGGGTGTGTTCCCCGGTGCCTGCTATTCCGTGTACCAAGGTTCCCATCGTCTTTCTGGAAGCGTAGGCAGACACACCTACTGCCCAGAATCCAGTACAAACAAAACCAAAGACATTTTTGACCTAGCAAGTGGAAGCAAAGTAAGCGGAGCAACCACACTCGTCATGCGTGCGTATGAAAAGGGCACAATTGAACTCGACGCACCCGTTAGTCGGTACATTCCCGAATTCGGCATCAAGGGCAAAGAGTCGATCTCGCTGCGCAATCTGCTGGTTCACAATTCAGGACTCATTGCCTTTCGCCCGTATCAAAAAACGTGTAACAACGCCACTGAAGTCCTCACAGCTATCTACGGTGAAACACTCACCTACCCCACAGGTTCCAAAACGATCTATAGCGATCTGAGCATGATTCTCATGGCGGAGGTCCTCAGACGAGTGGATGGTCGTGCTATCGAGCAACAGTTCCAGGAGGATGTTGCCAAACCACTTGGCCTCAAGCGAACAGGCTATTTCGTATACGGAAAGTCAA
>JAPLCS010000001.1 GCA_026392145.1 Fimbriimonadales bacterium
ACCAAACGGTTGGCTCGCAGTGGCAGCGTTAGAGTGGCTCAAGGAAGGCTCACAGACAATTGGATCTGGACCAGATTGCAATATCAAGTTTCCAAAGAGCGCACCCTTATTGGCAGGAACCATCAAATTAAACCAAGGAAATGTTGAACTCCTTCCCTCAGTTGGAGTTCATTTCCAAATTAATAACCAACCAGCACCAATCATCATAAAAACCGACGAGTTCGGTTCAGCAGACAAAATAAAATTAGGAAACCTTACATTTTCGATCATCAAGCGAGGCAACAAATATGGCATTCGCCTTTGGGATCCCGATGCTACAACAAGGAAAGAATTTAAGGGCTGCCACTGGTTCGAAGCTAAAGAGTCATGGGTTGTCCAGGCAAAATTCTTCGCCCACAATCCACCAAAGTCATTGCCGATTACGAACATTCTCGGCGATACAGAACTATCACCGAATCCGGGTTATGTTGAATTCAAGATCGCAGGTAAGATTCACCGCCTAGAAGCAATTGATGCCGGAGACGAACTCTTTTTCAACTTCAAAGACCTGACTAATGGTGCCAAGACATACGGGGCAGGTCGCTTCCTGTATGCGAAAGCCCCCAAGAACGGACAAGTCACACTGGACTTTAATCAAGCCGTCAACCCCCCATGCGCCTACACGGCCTTTGCTACTTGTCCACTTCCACCAAAGGCAAACTACTTGCAGGTCGCCATAGAAGCAGGTGAACTAAAAACACATTAGCAAGCGAGGCAAAAAGGATACAAAGTAAGTTCTCGGGATTAACCCAAGAACTTACTAGAATAGCTGCCCGAAAACTTCCATGTCCCCGAACCAACAGTTTGAGCCTTATAGGTCCCATCTTGCTGCGGAATTCTGACCTCTGCCGTTGTATTGGGTGGAACTTGAACCTCTAACTCAACGCTTGAACCGCTTACTTTCCAAGATGTATGGATTGGCCCCCTTACAGAGTGATAAGTGGTCTTAGCGTACTTCAGTGCGGGATCAATAGCGGGTGCAATCAGAATTTTGCCATAGCCAGGTTCCAATTCACTTATGCCTCCTATCGTCTTAAACATCCATCCGGTTACAGCACCATAAGCATAGTGGGCAAAGGAATTCATACCAGCGTCTTGGAATCCATTTTCTGGAGTCCATCCATCCCATCTCTCCCAAATGGAGGTGGCTCCATTTTCAATAGTAAAGCCCCATGACGGGAAGGTTTTATTGTGCAACAACCTGTAGGCAATATCATTTCGACCAATCTTGCTCAAAACATGCATCAAATCTCTGGTTCCAACAAAACCGGTTGAAAGATGCCAGTTTCGATCTTTGATATTCTGAACCAGGTGATCAGCAGCAAGTTTCGCTGTCTTTTCATCCAAAAGGTCAAAACCTAAAGCAAGAACATAGCCGCACTGGGTGTCCCCTTTTACTCTTCCATCTGGAGTAACGTATGCACGCACAAATGAATCTTTTATTTTTGTGTGCAAGGCTTCAAATCTTTTGACATCTTCCTTTTTACCAAGAACCTTAGCAGCCCGTGCTACTAGTTGAGTGCTCCCTGCGAAATACGCTTGAAAAATCACATCCGTAGGAGTATCTGCCTTGATACTTAGCCAGTCACCAAAGCAGTGGAATTTCTCCGGAGGCAACATCTCTTTCGTAGAACGGTTTTCACA
>JAPLCS010000365.1:0-1720 GCA_026392145.1 Fimbriimonadales bacterium
CCGGTGATTGCCGACACAAATGCAACCTTGGCGTTAATAAATCGTGTTGTGTATAGTGCGTCTATGATTGCAGCCTGGATTTCATCTAAGTCGATTGATTTCGCGGAGTCAATGCGGGTCACTGCAAAAATAAGTTGCTTGATGGGCAAAAACTCTAAGAGTTTGATGGCATCTGTGATGTCAACGCTTTCCGACTCGTCTGCGGCAACCACAAAAACTGCAAGGTCAACTCCTAGGGCTCCCGCAATCATGTTGGTTTGAAACCGATTGTGCCCGGGTAAATCTACTACCGTAACGTTTCCTGAAGCCGGTAGCTTAAGTTCCGAGTAGCCAATGTCCGTCGTGGACTCCATTGACTCTTCAGTTAGCAACTCGAATTTCTCTGCTCCCAAAAGTGCCCGAAGCAGACTGGTCTTTCCGTGGTTTGATGGACCAGTAACCCCTACAACTTGTTGCATATCACCCCTCCAGTGCTAAATATTCCCTGTATTCGAACTTGCCGTCCTGGCAAATCCACAAGGGAAATTCACCTTTTGTAGTGGCGGCGCCAAAATCACCATCTTTTCTGAGCGCCATGACTACGCATGGGAGATCTTTGGCGTTAACTTGGCGGCGAATCATGTGTCTAATGACCTCTTCGCAGGCTTCTTGTGCAGACATTCCCGATTCCATGTTGCGCACGGCTCGGTAGCTCGCGACTGCCTTCCAGAGTTCCTCACCTAGTCCAGTTGCACCAGCGGCTCCAATTTCGTCGTCGGCATATATTCCCGCTCCAATGATAGGTGAATCGCCGACGCGCCCTGGAAGTTTCCATGCGAGACCACTGGTTGAACTTGCGGCCACTAGGTGGTTTTCTTTTTGGTCAAGGGCAAGCATGGTAACGGTGTCGTGAGACTCATCTACTGAGTGGACATAAAACTCTTCTGCTTCACCTCGCTTCCATTCGTCGTACTTTTCAATGTTTGCGGCGGTCATGAGGTTTTGTGGTTTGAATCCATTTTCAATCGCAAACCGTCTGGCTTGATCGCCAGCCAGCATGACGTGAGGGGTATCTTCCATGACTTTACGCGCTACGGATATTACTGGCACGATGCCTCGGACGGCACAGACAGCTCCCGCCCTCATGGTTCTGCCGTCCATGATGCTTGCATCTAGTTCGAGGTCACCGTCTGCATTGGGAAGTGATCCTAAACCGATGGCAAGTAATTCGGGGTCTAGTTCACAGGCGGAAAGTCCTTTCTCAAGCGTAGTGGTGAGGTCAGCTCCTTGGAGTCTTGCCGTCCACGCAGCTTCGATGCCTACTTTGCCTGGGTCCTTCCAGGATGCGAGAATAGTTGTCATAGTTCTTACCTAAAGTATGAAGCATGGGAGAGCTTCAACTTGGACTCACCACTTGACAAAATCAGATTCACTTTGGAAAAGAGCGGCATTGCCTTCGGGGGTCAGTTGTGCTTCTAATTGTTTCAGCAATTCTGCGGCGTGGGATTCAAAGTGATAAGACCCAGAAACATCCCCTTGCCATATATTTTGCTTGACCCATTGAGGCACTGGAAGGTACACAATGCGCTCTTCGAGGGGGACAAAAACTGTTAGAACTACTGTGCCTTCTGAGGGGTCTGGGAAGATAAATTCGAAGAAACATCCGTTGGGTGCGAACTTTTGTGCGCCCATCTGAACGGTGCCCTTAGTGAACGCTCTTTTGAGTGTTTCAGGTTCAAAT
>JAPLCS010000365.1:1740-7353 GCA_026392145.1 Fimbriimonadales bacterium
CTAAATCCTCTAAGATTTGTCCCCGTAATAATGCGGTGACCTGGTAAAGATACGGGGGTTTTTGCATTACAGTATTTTTACTAGGTTAGTATTTTTGCGGGGCATGGAAACACCTAAACGAACAAGGATTGAAGACAGCAAATTTAGCAGGGTGGTCAAGATTACCTCGCTAGATAGCCAGAGCCAGGATGGCAACGGTGCAGTCTCTCAATACAAGGACGGTCAACATGTCATTTCGTATCAACACAAATATTCGAGCACTCGGTGCTTTTTTCGACGTAAGCAATACCAATATTGAAATGGGTAAGTCCATGAACCGACTCAGCAAAGGTCTTCGGATCGCTGACGCTTCAGACGACCCTGCTGGTCTCATCTCCTCGGAACTTTTCCGCTCACAAATCAACTCAATGGATCAAGCGATCCGAAACAACCAGGAAGCTTTGAACTACGCAAAGACTGCTGAAAACGGTCTTGGTGAAATGAACAAGCTTCTGTCTGATGCTCGTGGACTTGCGATTGCGTCTGGCAACTCTGCAACACTCACCGCATCACAGCTCGCAGCTAACCAAGATCAGCTCTCATCGATTATCGGTTCGATTAACCGAATCGCTGGCTCGGTAACTTATTCGGGACGGAAGCTTCTGGATGGTTCGGCTGGTGTCACCACTCAGATCTCTAACTCGGCTAAAGTAGCTGGATTCAGTTTCGGTGGTGTGGTTAACAACGCAACCATCACGCAAACTGGTTTGATTACTATTAACCAAACTGCTGCTGCTGCCGCTGCGCTCTACACAGCCACCACCACCCTTACCACCAACACTACCGCTTCGGGTGTTGTAAGCATCAATGGTGTCTCGCTCACTATTGCTGCAGGAACATCAATGGCAAACGTGGCTGCTCAGTTCAATGCTGCAGCTGGTCAGACAGGTGTCACGGCGATCTTTAACGGTACGAACTTGCTACTGTCTCAGACCCAAACAGGTGCTAACCGATCGATCAACTTTGTTGACTCTGCTGGGGTTATCTCTTCAGGTGCCAACGCTGCTGCCTCTGTCGTAGGTTCGAACGCCACAGCGACCATCACCATGGGCGGACAAACAGTCCTCTTTACCGGTGGATCTTCTGGAAACGACGGTCTTACACTCACCGATGCTGTTGGGAACAAACTCAACATCACTGCAGGTGGAAACACTGTTGGTACCGCGGCTCTCGGTCAGGTTATCGCAGCTGATTCACAGTTCCAAATCGGATTCTTGGCCACGACGACGACTAACCTGGCTCTCAGAAACATGAGTGCAAGTCAGCTTGGTTCGGGAGTTGTCTCTGGTGTCACCATGAACGATGTCAACATCTCAACGGCTTCTGGAGCACTTTCAGCTCTGGCGGTAATCGACAAGGCAATCGACGAGGTTAGCCAAATGAGAGGACGAATTGGTAACTTCCAAAGAAACGTTCTTGAAACTAACAACCGATCGTTGGCAAGCATGAGAGAGAACCTTGCGAACTCTGAAAGCTCCATCCGAGACCTCGACGTTGCTCAAGAAATGACCAGCTACACCAAGTTCCAGGTCATGCAACAAGCAGGGATGTCGATCTTGGGTCAAGCGAACCAGAGCGGCCAAGCAGTTATGGCTCTCCTGCGAAACTAATCTACCCACTACTTTAATTACGAGAGACAATGACCACCCCGGCCTTGTGCCGGGGCCTTTGTCTGTTTGAAGGTTCTGTTTTTCGGGAACTGGTTTTGGGGAACCGTGCAAATGCGGCAGCAGGCAAAGTTTGAGACCCTGGGTAAGAGGGGAAGTTAGTCTCTCGTCAATCCGAGTGTTTTTTAATTTGAGTGTTTTTTCATGATGAGGGAGACGTTGTGTCCGCCAAATCCGAATGAATTGTTGAGAACGTAGTTGAGTTCTCGCTCTTGAGCCACATTAGGAACGTGATTGATTCTGGAATCGGTTTCTTGGTTTTCCAGATTGATAGTTGGAGGCATGACACTGTCTCGCATCGCGAGAATACAGATGAGGGATTCAATCGCACCAGCTGCACCGAGAGTGTGACCGTGCATCGACTTGGTGGAGCTTACACCCAATCTGTAGGCGTGCTCTCCGAAAACGTTTTTGACGGCTTCTACTTCCATAGGGTCGCCGACTGGAGTTGAAGTTCCGTGGGCATTTACGTAGTCAATTTTGTCCGGGGAAATTTTGGCTTTTCGTAGTGCCATGTTCATGGACTTAGTTGCGCCTCTGCCTTCTGGGTGCGGTGTCGTGATGTGGTAGGCATCGGCACTGAAACCGTATCCGATCACTTCTGCGTAAATCTTTGCACCCCTTGCGATGGCGTGATCTCTATCTTCGAGTAACAACACTGCTGAACCTTCGCCAATGACAAAGCCGTCTCTGTCTCGGTCGAATGGCCGTGATGCGCATTCTGGTTCGTCGTTACGGTTCGTCATTGCCCGGCAGGCACAGAATCCTGCAATCCCAATCGGATTGATTGGTGCTTCGGCACCTCCAGCGAGCATGGCTACTGCATCACCACGTTTAATGATTTCGAATGCGTCTCCGATTGCATTGGCTCCCGTTGAACATGCGGAAACGATACAGTGGTTTGGCCCTCGCAGGTCATTGAGAATCGACACAATGCCGCTTGCCATGTCGGCAATCATATAGGGAACGAAGAAAGGGGAGACACGATCGGGTTTTCCGTCGTGGATGAATTTGGTGTTCTCGTGCATGACGCCAAGGCCACCAATTCCGGAGCCAATAAGGACTCCAAATTCGTTTTTCAAATCTTCGGTGAGTTCGATGCCGGAATCCTGAAGCGCCATGGTAGCGCTTGCCACCGCAAAGTGGAGGAAGCGGTCCATTCGTCGGGCATCTTTTTTATCCAACCAGTCTCCGACTTCAAAGTCGGGAACTTCGGCGGCAACTTGTGTGGTGTAAGGCTCCGGGTCGATCAGGGAAATTCGTCGAACCCCGTTGGTGCCTGCGACAACTTTTGGCCAAAAAGTATCAACACCCGTACCCAAAGGAGTTACGGCACCTACGCCTGTAACCACTACACGACCCGAAGCTTGTGGACCAGGGGGAATAGAAGATACGGATGTTGAACTCATCGAATTTTTAGCTAGCCAGGTGGGCTTAGCCTACTTTCTTGGAGATGTAAGCAACTGCGTTGCCTACTGTCTTGATTTCACCAACTTCTTCATCGGGGATATCGATTCCGAATTCGTCTTCGAACGCCATAACGAGTTCTACAACGTCCAGAGAGTCTGCACCAAGGTCATCGGTGAAACTGGACTCTTCAGTTACATCTTCTGGTTTGACGTCGAGTTCCTCAACGGTTACCTTCTTTACGCGATCAAAAATGTCGTTCGACATAGCAGAAATAACAATACCCGCCACGCCTCCTCTCTGGTCTAAAAAATCAACACTCTCCTATCTTTCTGTGCTGATTTTTCACCCTTTTCAATCCCTTTAGGTGCAAATGTGGTGAGTTATTTGAGTGATTGGCTTTGGGTTGGGGAAAGGGCTTGGCGGTAAATCATCTCTTTGGGAGTGGAAGCAAAGTCGCTCACAAGAGCCATGCGAGCAAGACCAAAAATGAAAAATGCGACGATTGCCCAAATGAATAATAGATTCGCTTTCTCGGTGTCAATTCTTAGTTTTTGTTTGCGGACGTTGCCTACGAGTGTCCCGAGGGCAATGGATGTGAATCCTAGGTACATGGGAATTCCAAGAGGATGGGCTCGAAATGAGGTGATGAATTCGCCATGGATAAACGCTGTCCAAGAGGTGGTGAGTCCGCATCCTGGGCATGGACGGTTGAACATCAGGACGCTGGGGCAGGGAGGGAGACCAAGTTGCTGGTGAGTGCCGTGCCCGTGTGAACTTGGATGGAGATAAATACCGACCGAGGTGACACCCGCCCACAAGACGAACCAGAGGAATTGGGTGCGAATTTTCCAGAGTGCATCGGGCTCAAAAAGTTTCATGGAATAGTCAAAAATCTGGAATGGTCGACTGGAACTATCGGTCTTAAAGTTCTTCGTTATGAAGTGATTCGATAGGAATAACGCATTGTGGTCGTAAAAGGTTGCCATCTACTGCGGCCACGGAAACCACCTCGTTATTCGGGCTAATAAGGGTGACAAATTCTGCTTCCGAACCTGAATTGGCAATATGTCCACCGTTTTGCACTCTGGCGTATTCGAGTTCAGACAACTGGCGCTCTTCCATGGGGGCCAGTGCTTCACGAAGCGTGATGAGGGGGCTTAACGTTTCGTCTTTAGGACCAGATGTTCCTTCTACACTGAAGCGTCCGACTTTGGTTCTCACCAGCCCGGCAAGGAAGGCACCGCAGCCGATTTTTTGACCGAGATCATGGGCGATGGTGCGGACGTAGGTTCCGCCAGAACATTCGATTTCGAGGGTAACGGTGTTGTGAGTGGTCTCAAGGACATCCAGCCGGGAGATGAAAATGCGCCGGGTTTTCCTTTCGATTTCCTCACCCATTCGTGCGTATTTGTAAAGTGGTTGCCCCTTGACTTTAACGGCACTAAACATCGGCGGTAGCTGTTCTTGGAAGCCAATCATGGTCGGGAGAACGTTGGCGAGTTGGTCGTGCAAATTGTCGGGAACGGGATGTTCCTCTGTGACTTCTCCCTCTTGGTCGAAGCTGTTGGTTGATTTTCCAAACTCGACTTTTGCGATATAGACTTTGGGTTCAAGCGGTAAGTATTGGAGGAAGCGAGTTGCGGGGCCGACAGCGAGGACAAGTAGACCCGTTGCCATGGGGTCGAGAGTTCCCGCATGTCCGATTCTTTTGGTGTTGAATCGTTTACGCAGAATGCCGACCACGTCGTGCGAGGTCATTTCCAGCGGTTTGTTGATCAGGATGATTCCAAACAACGCCGCATTTCCTCAACAAGTAATTCTTCCGCTTCTTCGAGCGAGGTTTCAAAGTTACAGCCAGCTGCATTCTTGTGACCGCCGCCGCCAAAGGCTCTTGCGACCTCCGCCACGTCATAGGTGTTTCTTGAGCGGAGTGAGACTCGGATTTTGCCGGGCTTTGCTTCTCGAAGCAGGGCGGCAATTTGAACGGTTTCGATGCTGAGTAGTTCGTTGACAAACCCCTCGGTGTCCTCATCACTTGCTTTTGCCCATTCGAAGTCGCGGTGGCTGAGGCATCCCCATGCGAGGCGGTCATCGAGGTCAAGCTTCATGGTTTCTAGCGCGTGACCAAGCAGTCGTGCAGAGGAAAGTCGACGGCTTTGGAAGACCTCTTCGCTTACGAGAATGACGTTGGCACCGTGTTCCAGAAGCAATGAGGCGGCTCTCAGGGCATCTGCGCTGGTGTTTCTGAATCTAAATGAGCCTGTATCGGTTGAAATTCCGGTGTAGAAACAGGTGGCCATATCAGGGGTGAATTGTCCCTGCATGGCCTCAACTAGAAGAGTAAGGATAAGTGATGTTGCTGCGGCTGAGGTTTCGACGATGCGGATGTCGCCCGGAGCTTCAATGGGAACGTGGTGGTCAATGACGACGAGTTTTGAGAGGCTTTGGAAGTAAGGAGCGGTGTTGCCTAACCGTTCGAATGTATCCAGGTCAACGA
>JAPLCS010000403.1 GCA_026392145.1 Fimbriimonadales bacterium
TTGACATCATTGATGTTTCAACACCCGGGAATACCCATGCTGAAATTGCAATCGCTGCTGCTAAAGCTGGAAAGGCTGTATGGTGTGAAAAGCCAATCGGGAACACACTTCAAGAAGCTTCCGATATGCTGGATGCGGTCAAAGCAAGTGGTGTACCTAACGCTGTGTTTCACAACTACAGGAAGGCACCGGCTGTATCTCTTGTCAAGCGAATGATTGAGGAAGGGAAGTTAGGAACCATCTATCATTTTCGCGCTGTTTACTTGCAAGATTGGATTGCAGACCCATCTTTTCCTCTCGTATGGAGACTCCAAAAGGAAATTGCTGGCTCTGGTACACATGGCGACATCAATGCCCACATTATTGACCTGGCTCGATACTTAGTGGGCGAGTTTGATGAGGTTTGTGGACTGCTCCACACGTTCATCAAACATCGTCCGATTGCAGGAGCAATTAATGACAAGCTGGGAGCGGAAGCAACCGACCAAATGGGTGAAGTAACCGTTGATGACGCAGCTATGTTCTTGGCTAAGTTTAGAAATGGAGCATTGGGAACATTCGAGGCTAGCCGGTTTGCAGTTGGTCGAAAGAATAAGAACTCGTTCGAAATCAATGGGTCAAAAGGTTCAGTTGTTTTTAATCTAGAAAAGATGAATGAGCTTGAATACTATAACAACGAAGATCCAGAGGGCTATCAAGGATTTAGACTTATTCAGGCAACCGAGGCGGTGCACCCATATGCGGGGCAGTACTGGCCAGTTGGTCACATTATTGGTTACGAACATACCTTTGTTAACTTGGTCGCCGACGCAATCACTGCGATGGCAACTGGTGCCAATATAAGTCCAAACTTTGTGGATGGCTTCGAAAACCAACGGGTACTTGATGCCGTAGAGCAAAGCTCAGCTAACAAAAGTTGGGTAAAGCTTTAATATAGAACGAACTTCTTGCCACCCATTTCGCTGAGTTTAGCCTTTTGTGCATCGGTGAGTACCTTGCCGATTTCAGTATTAAGAATGTCATCATTCTTCTTGTTCTTTTCTTGGAACTCTTCCATGGAGAGCTCCTGGTTTCGCATCTTTTCCATCAGCGCACGTCTTGCTTCGCCAACTCCTTTATTCAAGGCATCAATCTTCGTTTGTTGTGCTTCTGTGATCGCAAGAGCCTTTGCAATGTCCTTCTGCATGACTGATCGATTGCCATTGAATTGCACATTGATTTCACCAAGTCTCTTTACTTGAGCTGGAGTCATAACAGCTTCAATTTCTTTCTTCATGTCAGCTTGCATCTTTTCCATCATAGGAGCGAGCTTCTTTCGTCCTTCTTCGGAACGCATGTCCTCAAAGCTCATGCCTGAATCTTGCATGAATTTCATGAATCGATTTCGCATTGCTTCTTGTCCAGTAAATTCGAGAAGCTTTTCTTTTTGTTCGCTGGTCAGAGCCAAATCTTCTTGGACATCTTCACGTGCAAGAAGCATTAGAGGATTTCCTCCGCCTTGACCCATCATCATGCCCATTCCCTGGCCACGTTGTGCCTGGCTGAATACAGCAAGAGCTAGAACTGCGATTCCAATTAAGAGTTTCTTCATTGATTGCCTCCGGTTTTCTTATCTTTTACTTCTGATTTTTTAATTTCAGGTGGAATAACCTTACCCAATTCGCGTTGGCTTTCTTGAGATAAGGATTTCACCACATCATCCTTCAAAATTCGAGCATCCTTATCATCTTTTACGATTCGAGGTGTAAGAAGAACGATAAGCTCGGTCTTTTTACTTTCCTTCGAATTGCTTTGGAAGAGAGTGCCTAAGAGGGGAATGTCTCCCAGTAATGGCACTTTGTTTCTGTTTGCCGTCACAGTGTTTCGGATAATTCCACCCAAGATGATTGTTTCACCGTTTCGAACGCTCACCGTTGTATCTGCTTCTCGCTGATTGATGATAGGAGCATTAAAGGTGGTGTAACCCTGCAGGTCATTAGCCGTTTGGTTAATGTCCATGGTTACATATCCGTTTGATGTGATCCGAGGAGTTACGGTCAGAACAACGCCAACGTCAGTGAACGAGTAGTTAAACGTAAGACCGCCGTTGACATCTTGTCGGCTGTTTGTGATGAATGGAATGCTCTGACTGATGTTGATTTGTGCTTGGGTGTTGTTTGATGTAAAGATTCTCGGTGTTGAAAGCACGTTGAACTTTTGATCAGTCTGAATCGCATTCATAAACGATGTGAGGTTGCCACCAGAAATCGTGTACTTGAATCCTTGTGCCGGATTGCTTGTAGGGTTCAGATTAAAGGCTGTTCCAGTAGTACCTTTTTGACCGGGTACTCCAAAGTGAGAACCATCTGTGTAGCTCCATTCGACGCCTAATTTGTTTGATGAGTCAAGAGATGCTTCGACGATAATTGTTTCAATCATTACCTGCTCTGGAATCCGGTCAAGTTGACCGATGATTTGTTTCAACAGAGCCGCATAGTCTGGGTTCGCCACAATAATGATCGAGTTGGTGTTCGGATCTGGAATTGCCGTTACCTGACCTGTCAAATCCCTAACGGGTGCGAGTTGACCATTCGCATTTCTTCCTAACTGGGTTTGAGTTTGTGCATTTTGACCACCGAGTCTAAAACCACCACCTCCACCTCCACCAAATTGACCAAATCCTCCGCCACCTTGTGCAAATACGTTGGTAAGTAGCTGACCTGACTCTGAATTGGGGTCTTCCATGTCAAGGAATAAGTTATTAGGATCACTAATTTCACCTCCAACTCGAGGTGCTCCACCACCTGCATTGTTTCTGGC
>JAPLCS010000276.1 GCA_026392145.1 Fimbriimonadales bacterium
GACGCTTTGGGCTGGCGGTCGTTGTTCACCAGCCGCACTTGGACTAAATGGTGAAATGTTTTTTGGCAGTTGGGCTGGTAAGTACTTTGGTATACGATAGCCTTTGGCTCAAATAAGCACTCCATACCAACCACAACTTTTCTGTTTTTATCTGACAGCATGCTTACTTGTGTTATCAGCTAAGCATCGTGTGGGTGGATTCAAGTAACGTATTGTTATGTCTGATTTTTTGACCACTTATGAGTTGACGCGCGGGCGGTTTGATGATGCGGTTAGTAAGTTGAATCATGCTCAGTTGAACTATCGTTTGACGGCGGATTCTTTGACGACGGCGGAGATGGCTTTGCATGTGGCGGGAGTGGAGATTTGGTTTGCGGCTCAGTTGCATGGTCAGGAGTTGAGTGGCGAGGACAAGAAGTTGGCGGATTGTGCGACGGAGGGTTCGATTAACGAGAGTCCTTTTCCGTATACGGTTGACGAGATGACCCCTGAAGTGGTGGCGGCGGGTTTGGCGCGAGGTCGGGCAGCGGCGATGTCGGTGTTTGAGAGTAGCAATCCTGAGATTCGAACGAAGTCATTGAAAAGTGCGCTTGGACCGATGATCAATGGCGAGGGTGCGATGGTGCGATTGGCGGCTCATCCTTTTTATCATCAGGGGCAGATTCATATGATTACGAGCTCATCTGAGTATCCGAAGTGAGCCAAACGTTCATGTTTCGGGGCTCGTTGGCGGTACACTCTTAGCCGATGTCAGTTCTCGTCGATAAAGATACAAAAGTGATTGTTTGCGGTATGACCGGCCGTGAGGGTGCGTTCCACACTGAGCAAATGATTAACTATGGAACCCAAGTTGTGGGCGGCGTGACCCCTGGAAAGGGCGGCCAAGAGTTCTTGGGCAAGCCAGTCTTTAACACGGTTTCTGAAGCGGTTGAAGCGACAGGAGCGAATGCATCGATCATTTTTGTTCCACCTCCGTTTGCTGCGGATTCGGTGCTTGAGTGCGAAGCGGCGGGACTTCCTTTCGTGACGTTGATTACCGAGGGGATTCCGATTGCGGACATGACTCGGGTGGTGAACCGACTGCGAGCGAATGGCGTGACCCGATTGTTGGGTGGCAACTGCGCGGGCATCATTACTCCTGGCGAATGCAAGATGGGCATCATGCCGGGGCACATTTTTACGGCTGGCAATGTTGGCGTGGTTTCTCGATCGGGAACCTTGACTTACGAAATCGTGTGGGAAATGACGAACGCGGGTATTGGACAGACGACCTGCGTTGGCATTGGCGGTGACCCGCTTCCTGGTACACGCTTTGTGGAAGTGATGGAAATGTTCCAGAACGACCCTAAGACTGAGGCGGTGGTACTGATTGGCGAGATTGGTGGTTCGGACGAAGAAACTGCGGCTGAATATATTGGTGCCAAGATGACCAAGCCTTGCGTTGGATTTATTAGCGGACGAACAGCTCCTCCTGGCAAGCGAATGGGCCATGCAGGTGCTATCATTAGCGGAAAGACTGGCACGGCTCAGTCGAAAGTTGATGCTTTGAATGCGGCGGGTGCCTCTGTCTCTTTTGTCGAAATTGAGACGGATAAGGGCCACGATGCCTTTTTGTTGGACGTGCCGGAATTGTTTGAAACCACCCGCGGGTTTATTGA
>JAPLCS010000126.1 GCA_026392145.1 Fimbriimonadales bacterium
AGTCGAATTGAGGAAATCTCGGTGACACTCTACAACGCGCTCAGAAGAGCCGACCTACTTCTCGTTGACATCGACGCAAGCGAAGGGAAAAATAGATTTCAACCAGGAGCCCCCATGTTCCCTCCGACCGACCCCCAAACTCAAGCCCTTTACCAACTGGCAGAAAAAAGCCGTGGTGATTATCGGAACAGCTACAACGAACTGGTGGCAGGTATCCAACGCACAGAAGCCCAAGCAACTGTCTTCATCCATACCCTAGATGTCCTCAGAGTCAAGATGCATAGCTACAGACTCATTGGCAAGAATCCTTCCTTAAACTCTCATGACTTTATGTCAGCATTGGCAGAAGCCAAAGTCACTCTGCAATCCATTGACACCGCTCTGGACGAATTAGACCTAAGCGTTTACCCAAAATCAATCGCTGTGGTACAACAACCGCCAAGCCTGCGAGCGGAGATAATTGAGATGAAAGAAGTGATCAACCACACCGTAAACGAGGCGACACCCAACCAAGAGGACTCAAGTGCAAGTTAAAGTCCTTTGCCCCGCCAAAATCAATCTTTTCCTATCCGTAGGCAAACTTGACCACCGCGGTTATCACCCTATCAGAACCATTTTTCAGGCAATTTCACTCTACGACACACTCACCATCACGGTCGCAGATTCTCTAAGTTTCACGTGTGACTCAACGGACGTCCCAAGTGAGAACACTGTCACCAAAGCCGCACGACTGATGCAAGAAATTGCCGACTACCCACCAGTTGCAATTCACCTGGAAAAATGTATTCCCACCCAATCAGGCATGGGTGGAGGCAGCAGCGACGCAGCCGGAGTCATTCAGTCTGCTTCTCAATTCATGACCATACGCCTTTCGGACCACGAACGAAAAGCAATCGCAAAATCTATCGGAGCAGACGTTCCCTTCTTCCTAGTCGGGGGAAGAGCCAAAGGCGAAGGATACGGCGAAAAACTAACCCCACTTCCCTCACCAGCTACCCCAGAATGGTATGTAATCGCTCAGCCCCAAGACCGCTGTTCAACCGGCGACACCTTTGCAAAGCTTGATGCACTGGAGTATGAATGGTTACCATTCCCAACCTCAGACACCCTTTACAATGACTTTGAAAGAGTAGCCCCCTGCGGATCCCTCGAACTCATTGAGCAGATACTTTCCCGAGGAGCTCGAGACGCAGGATTAACAGGTTCAGGATCGGCTGTGTTCGGACGATTCCCCAATCAAGAGTCCGCCAACCTCGCCGCAACTCAACTAGAAAAATTAGCGCCCTTCGTACGAGTTGCCCACTCACTGTAGGTCACTTGCAAACAAGACATTGTAACAATGGAAATCAATAGCCCACAATCTCTTGAAAAATCTTTCCCCGCAGGCTCAGTGGTGCTAGCCAGTGCGTCCCCACGCAGACATCAACTTCTCAAGCAAGTAGTCAATGAATTCGAAATTGATCCTGCTGATATCGATGAAGATGGCTTAACCATTCCAAACCCTTACGAGACAGCCAAGAGACTCGCTGAGGCAAAAGCCACAGCCGTCTCAAGGCGACACCCCGGCAAGTGGATTATCGGAAGCGATACGGTTGTAGCACTCCCTAACGAAACACTCCCGACAGTTCCAACTTCCTGGGTGCAATTCTCCAAACCAACAGACAAAGAAGATGCCCTCCGAATTCTCAAAGCTCTTTCAGGCAAAACCCACTCCGTTATCACCGGCGTGTCCATTGTGCGAAATGGTATCGCCTGGACGGATTCTGCCGAAACCAAAGTGACATTTCACTCGGTCACCGACGAGCAAATCCTTTCGTACATCGAAACAGGCGATCCCATGGATAAAGCCGGCGCTTACGGAGCCCAAGGCATGGGTAATTTCCTGGTG
>JAPLCS010000049.1 GCA_026392145.1 Fimbriimonadales bacterium
TGTACTGCCCGATGATGCTAAGTCAAAGTGGGTGCTTAAGTACCAGACGGCGAAAGGGATGCAGACAGCTAGCCTGCGACTCCATGACATCAAATCTGCTTCACCTGCCTTTGTAGAAGTTTCTGCCACTGTTTCTGATTTGGTGCCAGGTTCGAACTTTGGGTACACAGTGTCCCGAGATGGTCGAGAGGTTTTTTCTTCCACTGGAGAGGCTCCGAGATACGAGGCCAAAAGATGGCGCTTGGTATCGATGGGTGATTGCGGACGGGGGACCAAAGAGCAAAACTTGGTTGCTTTCCAGATGAGCAAAGTCAATGCTGACTTATGCTTAATCACCGGCGATATTGTTTACGATAGAGGAACTGCGAGCGAGTATGACCAGAAGTTCTGGAGTCAGTACAACGGCCCCGAAACGAGTCCTGAAAAGGGTGCCTCATTGATGCGAAAGATTCCGTTCATTCCAGTGCCGGGCAACCACGATATTGGAAGCAGTGACCTTACCAAATATCCTGATGGATTGGCTTATTTTTACAATTATCGGGTTCCATTGAATGGGCCTGACTTGCCTTCCGACAGTCCTTACACACCGGGAGCAAGTGGTAAAAACTTGAATGCATTTTTGGCCTCCGCAGGTAAGAACTACCCCCGAACTGCCAATTACTCCTTTGACTACGGAAACGTTCACTTCTTGGTGCTCAATTCGAATCCGAATGTGAATTGGGCCGATAAGCAGTTGAGAGAGTGGGTTGAAAATGATTTGAAATCGGCTCGCCCAGACTTTTGGCGAATAGTTTCTTATCATCACCCTGAGTTTCAATCTTCGCCCACTCACGCTGACAATAAGCAGATGCGGGCGCTTTCTGATTTGTTTGTTAAGATGAAAGTGGACCTCGTTTTGAACGGTCACGTGCACAACTATCAGCGGTCAAAACCGATCTTAGAAAGTTTTAAGTCATTGCTCTCCAGTTCATTGGAAAAAAATGATTGGCCTTATGACAGACGCTTTGATGGTAGTACGTTTGATGCTACTCAGGGTGTTATTCGCATCGTTACCGGTGGGGGTGGAGCACCGCTCTATAACATGGAATTGGACAAGGACCCCTCTAAATGGCTTCCTTTTACCGAGAAGTATCATGCCGTGCACAGCTTCTCTCAAATTGATTTTGATGGTGAAACTTTGCACTTTAAGCAGATTGACTCCGAGGGGAAATTGATCGATCGGTTTAATTTGAAGAAAAAGGCGAAGTAACCAGTTGCAATCAGGGCGGATTTGGTCTAACCTCATGTTAATACAACGTGAAGAACTTCCGTCCTTTTTTAAGCATTGCAGTTTCTGGAGCACTACTTGGCTACGGGCTCACTTTCGGTGTCGCTCAGAAGTCAGGACAGTCAGCATCTAGCCAGAAGGCAAAATCAGCCGCTAAGTCCAAGTCAGCCGGCGTTCGAGTAATCGATTTTAATCGTGATGTTCGTCCGATTTTGAGCGATCACTGTTTCAAATGCCACGGTCCGGACGCTAAAGAAGCTAAGGGTGGTTTGAGGCTCAGCGATGGTACCAATGCGCATCAAAAGCGAGATGGCTACTCAATTTTGGATTCAAAAAATGTTGATGATTCAGAACTTCTGCAGCGTGTGACTGCTAACGATTATTCCCAGATGCCACCGAAGGACTCGGGAATGTCCAAACTTTCCAAAGAGCAGATTAGTATCTTGAGGGATTGGATAAAGTCTGGAGCTAAATATGAGCGTCATTGGTCATTTGTGCAGCCTAAGATGCCGACGATTCCCGTCGTAAGGAACCAGAAATGGGTTAGAAATCCGATTGATGCTTTTGTTTTGGAAAGGCTTGAAGCGAAGGGGCTCAAGCCAGAAGCTGAAGCCGATAAGGCAACCTTACTGCGTCGAGCAAGTTTGACTTTGACGGGTCTTGTTCCTACTGAAGAGGAGCGAGCGATGTTTGAAAAGGACACCAAGCCAGGTGCCTATGAAAGAGCGGTAGATCGCCTCCTTGCCAGCGAGCGCTATGGTGAGCACCAGGCACGTTTCTGGCTGGATGCTGTTCGCTACGGCGACACGCATGGTCTGCATATTGATAATGAGCGAGCCATCTATCCTTATCGGGACTGGGTCGTTCGGGCAATGAATCAGGATTTACCATTTAATCAGTTCACGGAGTGGCAAATTGCTGGCGACTTAATGCCAAATCCAAGCACTGAGATGAAAGTTGCGACTGGTTATATTCGCATGAATCCAACCACGAACGAGGGTGGGGCGATTGAAGATGAGTTCCTTGCAAAGAATACTTTTGACCGGGTGGATACGACTTCAACAGTGTTTCTCGGTATGACGACGGCTTGTGCCAAGTGTCATGATCACAAATTTGATCCTATTTCAACGAAGGACTATTACTCAATGTATGCGTTCTTTAACTCAACCAAGGACGCTCCTTTTGATGGCAACTTGTTGGCACCGGAACCGACAATTCAAGTTATGTTGACCGAGGAGCAGAAACAGCTTGAAGCTGCCCGATCAAAGATGAAGAAAATGCTTGAGTCGGTTTCTGTAGAAAAAGTTGAAGCCTGGATTAAGAGTCGAAATCCGGATCCGATTGAGTTTTCTAAGTGGGAAGTAAGCGAGCCTATGGGCACTAAGACTTTTGACCAGGGATTCGATACCGAATTTACGCCGAAGAATTGGAGACCGCTTGCACTTAAAATTGGCACCACGATTGCCGTCAACGGTCGGGAAAATTCGGCCGCTTATGTGAGAACTACCATTAAGACGAAATCTGCTCAAGAACAGTTGTTCGGTATTGGAAGCGATGACGGTGTGAAGGTTTGGTTGAACGGCAAACTTATTCACTCTAATCGTGTTCTTCGAGGAGCTGATCAGGCGACTGATGAAGTTAAGGCAAGCCTTGTTGCCGGTGAGAATAATCTGGTCATCAAGATTATCAATCAAGGTGGACCTGACGGTTTGCGATTTAATTACGGTACGGCAGTTGATAGAGCGTTGGAAGCAGCTGGTAAGAACGTTGAACTTCAGAAAGAAGTGTTTGTTCTGAATGGCGAGAAAGCTGAGTCTGCGAAAGAGTACAAAGCCGCAAAAGAGTTGGTTACGAGAATCACCACTTCTGCCCCGCGAACGCTGATTGCTGAAGAGTTGCCAAAGCCACGAGAAACTTATGTTCTTCGACGAGGTGAATACACATTAAAGGGGGATAAAGTGGAGCGAGGGGTTCCCGCAGCTCTTGGTTCAATTCCAAAGGGTGCTCCGATGAATCGGCTTGGACTGGCTAAATGGTTGACCAGTCAAGATAACCCCCTGGTTGGACGGGTCCTAGTCAATAGGATTTGGCAGCAACACTTTGGCACTGGATTGGTAAAGACGGCGGAAGATTTCGGAAACCAGGGCGATTGGCCAAGCCATCCTGAGTTGTTGGATTATCTTGCGGTTCGATTTGTCAACGAAGGATGGAGCGTTAAAAAGGTTCATAAGTGGATTATCACCAGCGCGGCATTCCGACAGAAATCGACCGTGACTAAGCAAAAGTTGACGGTGGATCCGGAGAACCGATTGGTTTCTCGTGGACCACGATTCCGACTTGATGCAGAGGTGTTGCGAGACCAAACCCTTCAAGTGAGTGGATTGCTCGTGAACCGAAAGGGTGGACGAGGTTTTAGACCTTATCAGCCTGCTGGATTGTGGGAAGAAGTTGGTTTTGACGTGAGCGATACCGGTCGATACACTCAAGATATGGATGAATCGATTTATCGAAGAACGCTCTACCTCTTCTGGAAACGAACAAGTCCACACCCATTCATGTCGAGTTTCGATGCACCATCGAGAGAGGCTTGTGTGGTTAGGCGTCCACGAACTAACACCCCGCTGCAAGCATTGGTAACAATGAATGAGCCAGCATTCGTGGAATCTGCACGAGTGTTTGCTGAGCGAGCGGTGCAGATGGAGAAAGATGATGCCGCCCGAGTTCGACGTATGTTCCGTACAGCGATAGGACGAATGCCAACTGAACAAGAAGTTTCGATTCTTCTTAAGTCGGTGAAAAACTATCAGGCCAAGTTTGCTAAAGATGCTGCAGGAGCAGAAAGCCTTTCAAACTTTGGTTTAGCTAAGAAGAAAATGGGCCTTGATAAGAAGGTAGTCGCTTCGTACACGGTTCTTGCTTCGACAATTTTCAACCTCGACGAGTACTTGACTCAACATTAATACGTGCAATATGGATCCAATTAGGGAATTTGAATTAGTCATGAGCCGCCGGCAGCTTTTTGGAAAAGCTGCATTCGGAGTTGGCACAGCTGCTCTCCACACACTACTGCGTGGGGGCGGTTTAGGAGCTGGCATTTTGGCAGCGGCAGATGCGTTTGGTACGGGTCCCCAGATTCCGACCAAGATGGCTCCTAAGGCAAAGTGCATCATTATGCTGTTCATGAATGGCGGTCCAAGTCAATTGGACTTGTTTGACCATGACGAGTGGTCAAACTCGTTTCCCCATTGCACCTTCAAAATTCAAATTTACTAAGCACGACAATAATGCAGATGGTTTGTGGGTGAGCGAGCTGTTGCCTCATACGGCTTCTGTTGCGAGTGAACTTTGCGTCATTAAGTCCATGTGGACCGAGGCGATCAACCACGACCCTGCAGTGACCTACATTCAAACAGGAAGTCAGTTGCCAGGCCGACCTAGTTTCGGTGCTTGGATGAGTTATGGTCTTGGAAGCTTGAACCAAAACTTACCTACTTACGTGGTTCTCCATAGTAAGGTCGGTAATGGAAAAATGGACCAGGCCCTGTTCTCTCGTCTGTGGGGAACTGGCTTCCTACCGGGTGAGCACCAAGGCGTCAGTCTGCGCTCAGCAGGTGACCCAGTCTTGTATCTCAAGGATCCAAATGGAATTGATTCGAAGACACGGCGGGCGATGCTTGATGATGTTTCCAAAATCAATCATATGCAGTTGAACGAATTTGGAGATCCAGAGATTGAGGCGCGCATCAAGCAGTATGAAATGGCGTACAAAATGCAGGCATCAGTGCCTGAGTTGATGGACCTTTCTAAGGAAAAGGAAGAGACATTTGAATTGTACGGACCTGACAGTAAGGTGCCTGGAACATTTGCGGCGAACTGTTTGCTCGCAAGACGAATGGTTCAGCGGGGAGTGCGATTTATTCAGATATTCCACCGGGGTTGGGACCAGCATAGTAACTTAACTGGAGACCTTCCCTCGCAATGTAAAGATGTTGACCAAGCATGCGCCGGATTGATTAAGGACTTGAAGCGGCTTGGAATGCTTGATGAGACTTTGGTTGTTTGGGGCGGGGAATTTGGTCGAACCGTTTACTGCCAAGGTGCCCTTTCTCGTGCCAATTACGGTCGAGACCACCACCCACGAAGTTTCACTCGGTGGATGGCAGGTGGTGGTGTCAAGCCAGGTATTTCGTATGGCCAGACGGATGACTACGGTTATAACATTGTAGATAAAGACGGAAACGTTATTAACCCTTCAGTGGACGACTTCACTCCAGGCGCAGTTCACATTCACGATCTGAACGCTACGATGATGCACCTGGTGGGAATCGATCACACCAAGTTGACTTATCGATATCAGGGACGAGATTTCCGATTGACTGACGTGCACGGCCATGTCGTTAAGGATTTGATTAAGTAAGTTTCCACCTGGTTGATGTAATTCGCCCTTGGTTCTATTGAACCAAGGGCGAATATTTTTTAATTTACTTCTGGACGAAAAGAATCTAGAGATTTTTTACGTTGCCAGATTGTTGCGGCGGTTTCGTGAACTGTGATGCGTTCGGTGCCGATGGCTCCGATTCCACCCGATATTGATTGAGCAGTGTGATCACTGATGGCGATGCCACCCACGGGGCATTCTTTTTGCAAGTGGGCGGCGATATCAATTACCGATGCAAAGTTTATAGAGGTGACATCTCCCGCTTTTGGAGCTACCACTAATCCGGTATGAATTCCTGCTCGTAAGGTTAGAGGCACGCCTAGTTGATTGCGCAGGGTGTTTAGCTCAATGAGTCCGGTTTGAATTTGTTTGGCGGCATTAAAGGCATGCTGCGGATTGTCAAATGCCGCTGTGATACCATCGCCTGCGGTTGAGTGAATGCTTCCAAAGTGTTTCTCAACAATCTTTTCAATGAATTTATGATATTCATTGAACGTGAACTCAACAGCCAAGGGGTCAGAGTTCAATTTCATTTTAGTTGAGCCAACCACATCGAGGCTTAGGAAGGTAATTGACTGTTGTCGTTCTCGAAGTTGATCTTGAAGTTCAACCAGTTGTTGGAGCAGTACTTGGCGAGCAGCTTGGTCTTTCGGTGTCTTGTTTTTTGACCTTGAGACAATGGAGTGCGTTAGGTATCCAACAATGGCCCCACCAGCAATACTCGGTAAGACCACGAACGGCTCCACATCCACCCCTCTAACAAGAAGTAGCATGTTGAACAGGTTTCCCATGACAAAGGCTGCACCCGCCACAATGGCCCCACTTGAAGCCGCTGCCTTACTGTTCTTGGAATTGGCGGCGTTGTAAATTGCACCTGCTATGAGAAGATAAGACAGTGTCTGAAAAAGACCGTACCGTGAGTTGATGACTGTAGTGAGGGCGTCTATCTTCGTACCGAGTGACCAAAAGAGTGAAGCAAATGTTCCGATTGCAGCGCTGGTGACGTAGCGTCTGGTGTCGCTTTCGAGAGCAAAATATTGTGACCGAAGGGTGTCAACAAAATTTCGATTTTTACTCGTTAGTGCTTGAGTTTCGACAAACTTAAGATATTCCTGAGAGACGCCGGTAGCTTCTTCGATAGCTCGGTATTCATCGCCCTCGAGTTCATCACCTTTGGCTTGTCGCAACCTTTCTGCAAGCTGAATTGCCTGCAAAACCATCGGATCTCGCAAGAAGTCCTGCGACGTATTTTTTTCTAGCGTCGATTGCACTGCCATGTGTTATTGTACTCGTCAGTCCATTTTCTCAACCTATCTCGGTAGAAATTATAGGCGACTGACACTTTAGATTCTTTACGGATTGATACGGAAACGATGACAAAAAAGGTCCATGCCTAGGAGCATGGACCTAAAGTTAGTCGTGAGGGAATGCCTAGCAACCTGATGGCGGCGGTGGAGGCGGTCCGCCTGAGTTTTGATAGAACACGATGTCACTCAATAAAATGGTGGTCACACCGTTGGTAAGAGCAGGTAGTGGTGCAGTGCATCCGCTGATTAAGGTCGAGTAATCCTTGGTATTGTAGAAGAATTGGCGAACGTAGAAAGTCGCTCCAGGATCGACGCCAGAAAAGTCAGCGGTTATTCGAGTGGCATTGGTTGGAACACTCATTCGGATTGTGCCATCTGCGGCGACATTTCCAAAGGCGACGACATTACCGCTGGAATTTAGTGCTTGAATCGTGATTTTTGCTGTCGGTCTACCGTCGGTGAGTCGGCCTTTTCCTTTGAGGATGGCTTCTGGCTGCACAATCCTTGTGAGAAGCGAGTAGTTGCTTCCGTCGTAGGTGATTTTGACGGTTCCCGATGATCCAGGGGGGGTGTCATTGGCAACAAAAGAGCCATTTGTTGACAATGTTCCTCCAATGGTTCCCGTTGATGTCCAACCAGTTGTGGGAATGGTTACTCGTGTTTGCGTGGTATCGTTTTGCCCGATGCCTGTGAGCCGAAACGTTACCGCTTCATTGGGGAAAATATTGCTTGCGTCAACAGAAGATGAACCTGCGGTGAGTATTGCTTCGATTCGTACGCTCACAAAAGAACCTGGATTAGGTGGAGCCACCGAGGCACCACCTCCACCACAGGCAGTGATAACGAGCAGAATGGTGACTGCTGCAATCCAGAGGAACAGTTGCTTTTTCATAATTTAGGTTGGACTTTATCACTCGTCCATAGATGAGGAGCTAGGTCACTCAGACTTAATTCTTTCATGCCATCAGCCGCTTGAACTATTATTGTGCACAATTCGCGTGAAACGGCAAACTCAGCGATTGATTGAAGACAAATTCCGCAAGGGAAGCCTCCATCGCCTGTGTCAACGGCAATTTTGAGAATCTTATATTCACCAGCGGTAATCATTGCCCCGATAGCTGTACGCTCAGCACAAACGGTGGCGCCGTAGGAACGGTTCTCCACGTTCACACCTGTATATGTGTTACCTTGGTCGGTAAGGATGCATGCACCTACCAGGTAATGACTGTATGGAGCGTAGGCATTTTTTCTGGCTTGGTGGGCAAGGCTCAGCAGTTGTTCGCTTGTAATATTGGGGCTATTTGAAGGTTGCAATGGTGACTCCTTGACCACCTTCGGTGGCGTCTCCGTCTCTTACTGATTTGACGTCTTTGTGCTTACGCAGAAATTCTTGGGTGACTTGGCGAAGTACTCCTTCGCCCTTTCCATGGACGATTCTAACCCATGGAACGTTCCCTAGTAGGGCATCGTCAATGAACCGCTCTAGCTCTTGAATGGCTTCTTCAGCCCTCTTATGCCGCAGCGTGATTTCCGTTCTTGCGTTCATTGTTTTGTTCAAGCTTAGTTTGTGCTTGTTGCTTGTCGCCTGAGTTGGCTTAGCACCAGTTGGGATGAGTTTGCGGATGTCAATTTTCATCTTTGCAATTCCCATTTGGACCAACACTTCGCGC
>JAPLCS010000192.1 GCA_026392145.1 Fimbriimonadales bacterium
GCAAGAATCAGCCTCGTCTCGGTGTAAGCGAGTGGCTACTTCTCGCTCTTGGCTTACTCTTTACCGCGGCAGTCCCCCGAACTGCACAAAGGTCTTCTATGCAAACGCAACGGTGGAAAAGCTGGATGATCGTGAAAGCGTGCAAAACTTGCACTTGAATAATGTTGCTGCAAAGGGCATCTAGTTTCAGCTCAGTGTTATTCTGTTGGTTCTATGTCTTGGGAAATCATCACTCGATAGACATTGACCAGCCACTCACTTCGTTTTTAACCTAATCTCAAGTAAACTTCACAACCGTGAAAGCGATTGCCAAGACGAGGCCTGAGCCAGGAGTCGAAATCATTGAAGTACCAGAGCCATCTATTCGGCCCGGGTGCGTAAAAATTAAACTCGAAGCGGCATCTGTATGTGGCACTGACCTTCACATTTATTCTTGGGACCAGTGGGCTTCCAACCGAATCAAGCCACCGGTTATTATCGGACACGAATTCTGCGGCACGATAGTTGAGGTTGGAGAAGGAGTTACAGATCGTGCTGTCGGTGACTTTGTTGCGAGCGAAAGTCATATTGTATGTGGCAAGTGTAAACAGTGCCTTGCAGGACAAGGTCACGTTTGCATTGATACAAAAATCCTGGGAGTTGACGTTGATGGAGGATTTGCTGAATATGCTGTGCTTCCTTGGGAAAATGCACGTCCTACACCAAAAACCGTCTCCCCACTCATTGCAGCCTTTCAGGATGCACTAGGAAATGCCGTTCACACCGCCATGGCGGGTCCCGTCAAAGATCAAACCATTCTCGTCACCGGAATGGGACCCATTGGACAATTTGCCGTTTCAGTGTGCAAAGCGCTTGGCGCCTCAGCCGTGTACGCCACTGAAATAAGTCCCTATCGGACGGAATTAGCTCTTAAGGCTGGTGCAGACCATGTATTCAACCCCGCTAAAGATAATATTGCGGCGGAGCTAGCAATACTTGCTCCGGGCGGAGTAGACGGAGTCCTGGAAATGTCAGGGCATCCCTCACAACTCGACCTCGCCATTCAAGTTGTTCGACCTGGAGGTCGCCTTTCACTTCTTGGTGTCTATGGGAATCCTATCCAGCCAGTCAACGTAAATGACTTGATTTTCAAGGGCATTGAAGTGCAACCTATCGTAGGGCGAAGGCTGTGGCAAACCTGGGATCAAATGGCAGAATTACTCGCAAGCGGCAAGCTCAACGTTGATTCCGTCGTTACTCACGTCATGCACTTCACTCAATTCCAAGAAGCGATGGAACTAATGAAAGCTGGAATGGCAGGGAAAGTTGTCTTTACTTTTGGCAACACCCAATAAGTTCATACGACATCTTCAAACCACCGTCTCAAACAAGCCAGATAACAAATCACCAGCTCGTTTTTGTTCTGCCCACGCAAATGCAAGGTTCAACTGTTCCTCTAGTTCATTTGAATAACAATCATCACCCTCCTGAAGTTGTGCGTTGTTCTGCCTTTCGCACTGACCGGCGAGTTGGGAGTGAAAAGCATCTCTTGAATATCTTATTGCTCGCGCACCCAGCATCACCAAACTCTGACTCACACGATCAAGTTCTTTTGTTTCATATTCTTCCGAAGCACCTTCTTTCGAAGTCAAACTCTGTCCGCTTTCCGCACTATTGCCCGAACCACAAAACACAGCTACAGGCAAGTGCTGACGAAGGGCCTTGATTGCACCGTGCCAACTTCCGCCGGTTTTAAACCTAGCGGAATGCACAACAGTTAAATCTCCAAAAGCATAAATTAACTGATTCCGCTCCATAGCACGTGCAGTTGAAAATGGTTCATTGGGGGAACAAACAGAAATGTAAAACCGACGCCCCCTCAATTGAGGTTTGAGAACCAAACCACGATGAGATTCCGTACTCTCTCCTATTCCCTCTAAGTTAGTCTGAGCCGTCTGAAAGGCTTTCACGTTTTCATCCCCTAAGTTCAAACTTTCACATAGAGTTAACCTTTCCTGCATTACCAAATCGGGGTTCTCAATCAACATAGTTCTTGAAGCAAATCCAGTTCTCGTTTCCAGGCTATCTCTCGTTTCCAGGCTATCTCTCATTTCCAGGCATCTGCCATTGCATCTGCTCTTACATTCGCTGATACATTTGTCCAGACATCCGATAAGCCTTTCTCCGACGACACCTTCTCCATAATCTCCTCTATCATCTCCAACACCATTTCTCAACGAAATACCATGGGGAAGTATGTGTACAATGTCGCCTCCCACACTCATCACACCTTCACCAAAGGCGGTATCGCAACCTTTGGCACCCCCACTCACTCCAAGAAGCCGCCTTTTACCAGCCCACTGACCCACTTGATAACACAACTCCAACACCTCAGAATGCGGTAACCGGCAACCAACACCCGATAGAACACCAGCAAATTCGCCCCTGGGCGCCTCAGTAGCCTCAGTAGGCTCTCCAGTTAGGCTTTCACGAGACAGTTCATTCAACTGTAGAGTGCACTCTTCTCCGCTCAGTGCAACTCCACACCAGGGCGGACTTTCCAAAAGTTCATAATCACTTAGCCATAGAACAGGCGGTGCATGTTTGCCCAAACGCCTCCATTGAGGAGGGTACTTAGGATGCGCGATTGTCAGCACAGGATAGATTCCCAGCAATTGCTTTGCTACCTCAATAACTTTTTCACTCCTTAGCAACAAAGCCTCTACTGTATAACCTGCTTGTTCAAGCCAGTTTGCCGACATCTCTAAAAATGAAACTGGAACCTCAGGAATTTCCTCAAACATTGTGGCTATTGGCGCCTTCTGAACGGCGTATTCACGCAATTGCCACTCTATAGGCATCCTTTGCTTCAGCACTCCAAGTACATTCCAAGCTGAACTGGGCGTGAGTTTCACACCTTGCCAACCGAGAAAGCTTTTAGTACCATAAATACAAAAAATAATAAAATTTAGTACTCTATTCTCCACTCCAGTATATTAACTCATTCTCAACCATTTTTCCAGTCTTGAGTACACTTTAACTCCCATGCTAAAGCATCCCGATTTGACCCGACGCCGCCTTGAGCAATTCCTCAATCGCGACCTCAAACCTCTCATTTACGGAGAGCGAAAGGCACTCAAAATCGAGATCAATGAATTTCCAGCTAAAGATCAAAATGAGGCACTGGGCGGAACTTGGAAAGAAGTCACAAGTGGCTTTGAATATGGTCCTGCCTACACCACATTCTGGTTTAAGCTCTCAGGCACCGTTCCAACAGAGTGGGCAGGCATGGATGTAGTCGTGCACGCTGAAATCGGCAGTGAACGCACTCTCTGGAAAGATAACTCACCCTTCAGAGGAGTGGACTACGAACATACAGACTTTGGCTTCCTTACTGGTGGCACCATTCCGACAGAAGGACCTGTCACCGGTGGGGAGGATGTGATTTATGTGCTTGAAGCATACACAAAGAATCCTCAATGCCGGGTCCATGGTAAAGAACTACCTCGGGAAGATAAAGTAGAAAAGATTGAATTTGCTGATTTAGTGATAGTGAATAAAGAACTCAAATCTCTATTTTTTGACTTCGATTTCGCATTTCAGCTCATGCTGACCGTCGAAACAGATCACCCTACCTACGCAACCCTTATGCGTGCCCTCAACGAAGTAGTGAACATCTTCACGAGAGAGCACTTAGATTCAATCAGTAAGTGCCGGAAGACAATCAAAGATGCCATGACGAGTCTGAATGGTGAACTCAAACACACCATTTATCCAGTTGGACACGCCCACCTTGATACGGCTTGGCTGTGGCCAATAGCCATCACCAAAAAGAAGATGGCTCACACCACTTCTACTCAACTTTCTCTCATGGAGAGATATCCTGACTACGTATTCGTTCATTCACAAGCAAGCCAATATGAATGGTTAGAAAAAGAATATCCGGCACTCTTTGAACGTGTCAAAGAAGCGGTGAAGAGGGGCCAATGGGAACCTGTAGGATCAATGTGGGTCGAAGCGGACTGCAATCTCACTGGCTCAGAATCAATGGTTCGCCAGTTCCTATACGGGAAGCGATACTTCAAAGAAAAGTTAGGCGTGACCACCTATGACATGTGGCTTCCAGACGTCTTTGGGTACTCCGCAGCGTTGCCACAAATACTCAACAAATTTAATATCGAATACTTCCTGACTCAAAAAATTAGCTGGAATCAGTTCAATAAATTCCCCCACCATACCTTTTGGTGGAAAGGAATCGATGGAAGTGAGATCTGGAGCCACTTCCCACCAGCTGATACCTACAACGCTTCGTGCGAACCCAAAGAAGTTTCCTATTCGGTTAAAAATTACAAAGATCAAGGGAGAGCAGATCAATCCCTTTACGTCTTTGGTCACGGCGATGGCGGAGGAGGACCAACCGAGAAACACCTTGAATTCCTTAAACGTGGCCGCTTAGCTCCTGGTTACCCAGAAATTGCCAGAGGCAAGAAAGCGCTAGATTTCTTCCGAGAGGCAAAACGAAATTCTAAGGACTTGATGACATGGTCTGGGGAACTCTACTTGGAACTTCACAGAGGCACCTATACCAGCCAAGCGGCCAACAAAAAGTCCAATCGAGAATGCGAGTACTTGCTTCGAGATGCAGAGTGGCTCAGTTGCTTTAACATCGCCAACTATCCTGGTCCAGAGCTAGAAAAAGCATGGAAACTCGTACTTCTCAACCAGTTCCACGATATTATCCCTGGGTCCTCTGTCAATGAAGTGTACGTTGACAGTGCAAAGGATTATGCAACCGTCAAGGAAATTGGTGAGGGAATCATCAATCGCTCACTCAAAGCTATTGGCGATCGAATAGATACTGCTGGAAGAGAAAATCCGATTGCAATTTTTCAAAACGCCGATGTACCTGGACTTGCAATGCTTGACTGGGAAAAGACAGAGAATCCAACCGCCTTGCTCGTTGGGAACTCAGTTATTCCAGCCCAGGTCATAGAGGAAAACGGCACAAGAAAGGTTATTTTTAACACACCGCAAGAAGCACTCGGTACAGTGGCGGTGGGAGACTTGGTAGACGATATCAATCCACCGAAAACGAGAATCAAAGTCAGCACGAGAAAAATTGAAAATGATCAACTCAGTGTTCGATTCGATGTTAACGGGAATATTAGTAGCATCCAAAGTCTTGATGATGGCTCCGAGTTTATCGAACCAGGCAAATTAGGAAACGTTTTCCAATTATTCGACGATAATCCACTTTTCTGGAGCGCGTGGGACATTGATGTTTTTGCTTATGAAACTGTTCAAGAACTACTCAAGTGCGATTCCATTGAAATTGTGGAAAAGGGACCAGTAAGAGGCGCCATTGAAGTAGTTCGAACCTTTGGCAAGTCCACAATTCGGCAAAGAATTTCTGTCGGGCAATTTGCTGGCATACGATTCGATACTGAAATAGACTGGCGCGAAACCGACAAACTTCTTAAGGTTGCCTTCCCTCTCAATATCAACGCCAACAAAGCTAATTTCGAAATCCAATTCGGAAACGTTGAACGCCCCACCCATTACAACACGAGTTGGGACATGGCGAGATTCGAAGTTTGCGCCCAAAAGTGGGTTGATGTCAGCGAGGGAGACCTGGGAGTTGCACTTCTGAACGATGGCAAGTACGGTCACGATATCCACAATAATGTTATGCGAATGTCGCTTTTACGAGCTCCTAAGGCGCCAGACCCAGAGTGCGACATGGGTGTTCATAAATTCACCTACGTCCTTCTTCCGCACTTCGGACCGTACCAATATGCCGATGTAGTGCAAGCGGCATATGCTCTCAATGCGCCACCACGTGTAGTTGAACTTGCGAAAAGCGAAGGAGAACAGGCCGAACTGCCACCATTCGTGGCTTGCGACAATCGCAACATCATCATTGAAACTCTCAAGAAAGCCGAAGACAGCAACGACCTTTTGGTGCGAATGTATGAATGCCATAACACTCGTGGCGTGGCAGAACTGCTATGTGCGAGAATTCCACAAGAGGCATACCTGTGCGATCTGGAAGAAAATGAGCTCGGTGAACTTGAAATCATTGATGGGGCGGTTCAATTCCCGTTCAAACCTTTCGAGATTATCACCATCAAACTAAAATCGTAACATCAAGACAATGATTACACTCGCTCTTTGGCTCACCTTTCAACAAAGCAATTTCAACCCTGCATCGTTGATTCAGTGTCAAGAGGGCGAGTTACCCATCATTTTAACTGCCCCACACGGTGGGAGGCTTCCCATCGCTGGAGCGCCAGAACGATCCAAGATTGATATTCCGCAATTCGCGACAGTTGAGGATATCAGAACCAATCTACTTGCAGAAAGAACTGCTGTTCAGATTGAAAAAGATACGGAAGTTTGCCAGAAAGTACGCTGATGCCAATCGACCCGTAGAATACGGTACTGAATGCGATGCTGCCGCAAAAGTGCACCAGGAATACCATAAAACCCTGAAGTCCTATGTTGACAAGGTCACCAAGAACTTTCCCCAAGCTATCTTATTAGATATACATGGTCAAGGCTCTGATAAAGCGGTTGTCTACCGCGGCACCCAAAATCGAAATACCGTAAACGGCTTTCCTGAAGTCCAAATTACAGGTCCCAATTCGCTGCTCGGAAAACTAGAATCTTCCGGCATCAAACTGGTCCCAGAAAACAAAGACTCGGAAGAAAAGGAGTCAACAAAATTCACCGGAGGTTACATTGTTCAAACCTTCGGAGCTAAGAATCAACCCAAAATCATGGCTATTCAGCTTGAATGGGGCTCAAATTATCGTCAAACATCAACTCTCGATGAAACCGCCGATAAACTCGCAAAGGCAATCGAATCTCACTATTTCGCATATCTTGCTCAGCAGCGACTTCAGGCACCACATCACTTTCATCTTGCGCGATAAATGTTGACCGGTTCTCCACTTGCCTGACACCACAGCAAGTACACATTCACCAAATTTTCTCTTGTTCCTTTCAAAGGTATGGACAGATATCCATTTTTCTTGGCGACTTCGAACAGAATTCTCTCTTTTGCACTTAATCGGTAAGGCACACCTCGACTACCAATGCGAGCTTGGGTTGGCAAACCTCGCGAAAGCCGTTCCACATCATCCTTACTTTTTTTTCCTGCTGCCATGCGCAATCAAATCTACGTCATTCGAGCTCTACAAAGTGGCAATGTCAAGGAACTAACGTTTGTGCTTCAACAACCACTCATAGACATCTTTATTGGAATAAAAATCTGTCCAAACATCATGTCCACCACCAATGACTTTAGTGAAAATCGGTGTTCCACCAGCCGCTTCAAGTGCAGTGACCATATTCACGCTTTGCTGAAACGGGACCGCCTGATCCTGATCACCGTGGACAACCCAAAGCGGAACGTTCGCAAATTGAGCTGCTTTGTTGGGGTCTCCACCGCCACATATTGGAATAGCAGCTGCAAATCGTTTAGGTTGCGCCGCCAACAAAGCCCACGTTCCATAGCCTCCCATACTTAGTCCCGAAACATATTCTCGCGAGCGGTCAACACGAAACTTCTTCTCTAAATCGTTTAGCAAACCAACCAACTCATCAGCATCCCAACTGCGATTGGCAGGACATTGAGGAGCGACAATGATGAACGGAAACTTTTGACCCGCTGCTGCTAGTTTTAAGGGACCGTGGACGAGCACCTTTTCTAAATCAGCACCACGTTCTCCAGAGCCGTGCAAAAACAACAGTAGTGGGAACCGCTTTCTCGACTCGTTGTAGTCCTCAGGCAAGTAGGTCAAATATTTGAGACTAACAGGCTTGAGAACCTTTCCTTCGAATGCACCAGAGCTAATAGCCTGCTGAACAGACGTCAGGTTGCTTACCTGTTGTTGCACTAAAAATCCTAAACATCCGACCAATCCGAAAACCATTTTTTCAACTTACCTCCAATTCAATTGCCACACTAAAACAAAGCGCTCGTTACTCTAAAAAAACCATCCAAGCGGGTAAAACCTTACTCATGCCTCTCGTAGATATGCCGCTGGAACAATTGCTACAATACCAAGGCATTAACCCAAAGCCGGTCGATTTTGACGCCTACTGGGAGCGAGCTATTAATCAGCTCAACAATACGCCAGATGAAATAAGCCTCACACCGTTTCCTCTCACGGCTTCATTTGCAGAAGCGTTTGAACTCAGATTCAAGGGAATAGGTGGTTCAGAAGTTTATGTAAAATATATTCGTCCGAAGGGCAAAAAGAACTGCCCTTGCATGTTGCAATTTCACGGCTACTCATGGTTCACAGGTGACTGGAGCAACAGGCTCAACTGGGTGGCAAACGGCTACGCGGTCGCAGCAATGGAGTGCCGAGGACAAGGTGGTCTGAGCCAAGATACTTCTGTTTACTCCGGACCCACAGTGCGCGGGCACATCATCAGAGGTATTGAGGGACCTGAAGATGACATGTACTTCAGAAACGTATATCTTGATACTGCCCAACTCGCACGAATTGTGAGCGATTTTGACGAAGTAGACCCCGCAAGATTGGGAGCGATGGGCGGTTCTCAAGGCGGTGCTCTCACACTTGCATGCGCAAGCCTGGCGAACATCAAAAAAGCAGCACCTATGTATCCGTTCTTATGTGACTACAAACGAGTCATGGAAATGGATCTAATGAAAGATGCCTATGAAGAGTTAAAGTACTACTTCAAGATGCGAGACCCACGCCATGAGCGAGAAACAGAGATTCTCACGAAACTCGGTTACATTGACCTCCAATTTCTTGCCCCAAGAATCAAAGCCGAAGTCCTTCTTTTTGCCGGTCTAATGGACACAATCACCCCCCCAAGCACCTATTTTGCGGCTTACAATAAAATCTCTTCCAAGAAAAACCACGTTGTCTATCACGATTTTGGGCACGAGGGGTTGCCGGGAGCAGACGATCTAATTTGGGAATTTATGCACGATTTATGATTGCTGCGTGGATTATTGCAACCGCAGGTATCGCAAACCCAGAAGGAGTGTTGCGCCTCTCTTCACTGTTTACCGACCATATGGTGTTGCAGCGATCTCAGACTATTTGCGTCA
>JAPLCS010000307.1 GCA_026392145.1 Fimbriimonadales bacterium
CAAGCTTCTGCCGCTACCAGATTAAAAACTGATTTTTACTGTTTTGTTTCGACTATTTCGGTTTATGACTTAGTAGGTCAATCTGGACCGCTCAATGAAGCTACTCCATTATTGCCCGCTGAAGAAGCAGATGAGGTGACACCGGCAAATTACGGTCCATTAAAGGTTAGGTGTGAGGAGATTCTCGAGGAAACTTTCGGTGATCGGCTTGCAGTAGTGCGTCCCGGAATAGTTTTTGGACCCCATGACCCAACGGGGAGATTTCCTTATTGGGTTTCAAGATTAGACTTGTTTGATGAGGTCTTAGCTATTGATCAGATGGAACAACCATTACAGTGGATTGATGTGCGTGATTTGGCAGAGTTCTGTGTTTCTTTAGTTGAGAGCAGGAAGTCCGGTATGTGGAATGCAGTGGGGCCGAGGACGACTGTGGGATCGATGTTCAAGGAAATTCTGCGTCAAGTTGGCACAAATTCTAGTTCTCAGGCGTTCAAATTTGTACTGGCATCTCATGAAAGCTTAGAGACCATTGGAGTTAGGGCCTGGATCGACTTGCCATTAATGTATAAATCTGACGACCGTTGGGTCACTTTCAATTTTGATCCTGCGGCAGCACAGGCAAACGGATTGTCACTTCGCTCAATAGAAGAAACGGTAAGTGCAACGCTTGAATGGACCAGAACCGAACTCGAGAAGATCTCTGGCAAGTATGGAATGTCGCGCGATCGAGAAGTCGAAGCGATTAAGCAAGTGAAGGGAGCGTAGAACCAGTCGTGAATACCACCGGAAAGCTAGTCGTTGCGGTTACTGGGGCAAGCGGGGCAATCTATGCACAGCGATTTCTCCGACATGCGGTGGAGATTTATGATGAAATCTTTTTGATGTTGAGTGCTCAGTCAGTTCAAGTTGCAGGAACTGAACTTGGTTTAAGCCTGAAGAAAGAAGCGATTGACTTTGATACTTGGCTTGGCATTTCCACAGAAAAAGCAAAGGGAAGAATTATTCTGTGTGATTCAAAGGACTACTACACTCCCCCAGCCAGTGGGAGTTTTCGACATGATGGGATGGTGATAGTTCCATGTTCTATGGGTACGGCTGGACGTATTGCTCACGGTATCAGCGATGATTTGGTTACTCGTTCGGCGGATGTGTGCTTGAAAGAAGGGCGGAAACTTGTGCTCGTGCCGAGAGAAATGCCTTGGAATCTCATCATGCTTCGTAACATGACTCAGTTGGCCGAAGCGGGGGCGACGATTTTGCCTGCATCGCCTGCCTGGTACACGAATCCCACCTCTTTGGAAGCACTCGCAGATACGGTAGTGGCGAGGATTTTTCAACAACTCGGCGTGGACTCAGGACTGCAAAAGCAGTGGATGGTAGATGACTCTGAATGAGTACTGAGTCTTCGAGAGGTCGTGTCATTTTGGCGGGTAGCACAGGATTAATTGGCAGAAAACTTGCTACTGCTCTTCAAGAACAGGGTTACGAAGTTATCCTTCTTTCTCGAACTCCTGGTAACGGAAAGCTTGTATGGGATGGAGAAAATGTTGGGGAATGGGCTTCCGCACGCGAGGGGGCCTATGCCGTCATTAACCTTGCCGGCGAAACTATTTCACAGAAGTTCACAGTAAATAACAAGCGTCATATTTTGGAGAGCCGGGTTAAGGCAACTCAGGCTATTG
>JAPLCS010000195.1:0-1823 GCA_026392145.1 Fimbriimonadales bacterium
GATTTCAAGTTCGACTTCACACCCGTTGATAACAAACTTTCAGACCTCAAGCGATTTGGAGAACTTGGAGAGGAGGGTGTTGTTTTGCTTCTCTCTGACTCTACCAACGTGGAGCGAACAGGATGGGGTCCAAGTGAGTCGCTAGTTGCCGAGGGACTCAGAAAAGTGTTTGCAGAGGCCAAGGGGCGAGTATTGCTTACCACTTTTGCATCGAATATTCATCGTATGCAGCAAGCGTTCAATATGGCTTATGAGACAGGCCGTAAGGTGGCGGTTGTGGGGCGTTCTATGGAACGGAACCTTGAAATCTGTATGCGCTTAGGAGATTTGCGGATTCCTGATTACACGATGATAAGTTTGCAAGATGCTAAGTCCTTGCCCGATCATGAGGTTGTGCTGTTGACGACTGGATCACAAGGTGAGCCACTTAGTGCCTTGGTTCAAATGAGTAAGGGTGAATATGGTCGAATGCAAATTAGAGAAGGTGATACCCTCATCTACTCGGCACGTCCGATTCCCGGTAATGAAGGCGCTATTTGGCGAACCATCAACAGGCTCTTCCAGCAAGGTTGCAAGGTGGTTTACGATTCGGCTACCCCTATTCATGTAAGTGGACACGCATATCAAGAAGAGTTGAAGATGATGATCAACTTGACAAAGCCATTTTATATCGCCCCCGTGCATGGTGAACCACGACATCAATTCTTGTATAACCAAATAGCGGCTGGAATGGGCTATCCTGACCACCGTCGATTCACTCTGGAGGCGGGAATACCGTTGGTGATGGATGAGAAGAAGGCTTACTTGGGAGGGGCGGTTTCGACCGGAAGAGTGCTTGTAGATAATTCTGGAACACCAGGAGTAACGGATGAAGTACTTCGAGACAGATATAACGTCGCCAACGATGGGTTGATCATCATTTCAATAGCGGTGGATACCACTCATGGAGAAATTGTTGGTGATTTGAATTTAATGGCAAAAGGATTTCACGGGCCCGCGGGAATTCTTGATCAAGCAAAGGACGTTCTCATTGACCTGCTCAGTTCTATGAACCCAAGTGATATCAAGGACTTGAACAAAGTAAAAACTGAATCAGCTGATCTTGTTCGAAAATTCCTCGGAAAGCGAATCAAATTGAGACCACTCATTGTTCCGTCAGTGATTGAAGTATAAAGAACCATGCGAATAGGAATTGTTGGATCTGGAAGGTATGCACGTGTTCACCATCGGCACTTAAACGGGCTTGGTGGAATTTCATTTGCTGTATTCTCTCCGCGACAAGAGAGTCGTGAGTTATTCGCTGAGGAAACTGGAGCTAAACCTTATTCGACGTATTCTGAGTTACTTTCGAACGTCGATGCTGTCACTATGGCGTCTCCTTCGGATACGCATGCTGATTACGCTGAAATTGCAATCAATTCTGGAAAGCATGTTTACATTGAAAAGCCGATTGATTTAAGTTTGCACAAGGCCACTTCCTTAGAAGAATCGGCGTCTCGCTCTGATAAAGCAATTATGGTGGGACATACCACCAGATTCTTTCCTATGTATCAGCAAGCTCATTCTATGGTGACTTCTGGAAAATTAGGAAAAATTGCCGCTGTTCGTTTGTCACGACGTGCCCGTATGGTTGGTGGCGCTTCGGGTTGGTTTAGTAACCATTCGTCCTCTGGAGGAGCGCTTGTTGACTTAGCGGTACACGATTTTGACTTTTTGCTTTGGATATTGGGTGAGCCAGAGAGCGTGATTGCATGCTCCACTGCAGCATCGACTGGTCATGGTGATGATTACGCGTTGACTACCATAAAATTCAGATGTGGAGC
>JAPLCS010000195.1:1839-2469 GCA_026392145.1 Fimbriimonadales bacterium
CATGTTGAATCGGAGTGGGGCGAAAATGCTGAGCCTGGGACGGCTTTCGAAATTTGTGGAAGTGATGGGATGATTGAGTGGAATTCAAGTAATGTTCCCTCGTTACGTACAGTTGGTGTTCTAGAGCAGAACTATCTCCCAACCGATGATCCGTTTTTCAAGGCTCTCTCTAAATGGGTAGAGTGCGCCACAACTGGTGCGGACGTGCCGATTCATGTTTCAGAGGGAATTGAAGCGTTGAAACTATCCATGGCGGCCCGTGAGAGTGCGTTGACTGGTCATATCGTTCAACTATAGGATTTCAATTCTGGGACCTTAAGTTGAGGTGGGAAGTTGCCCTACTTCCCACACTTCTTTTACTAAGGATTCACTTCTTCGAATTGTCCAAATGAACGGAATTTGGCATATCGCTCTTTTCTGATTTGTTCAGAACTCTTCTTGCTTAGCTCTTCCAAGTGTCGTCTAATTGCTTCTCGCACAGAATCAAACACCTCAACGGGTTTTCTGTGAGCTGCACCCATTGGTTCTGAGATGATTTCATAAATTAATCCAAGTTCCATGGCGCTTTGAGCTGTCAATTTAAGAGCCTTTGATGCTTCTGCCCCTTTTTCTGGCATTCTCCAGAGGATG
>JAPLCS010000190.1 GCA_026392145.1 Fimbriimonadales bacterium
AAATTGAATGGTTTGATTCCTTCGGATGTCCAACGTGTTGTTGGTGACTTCGCTTAGGAGCCATCTATCGTGACTGATCAAAATGAGAGTGCCTGCGTACTCGTTTAAGACGCCGGCAAGTGCTTCACGAGAAGCCATATCCAAATGGTTAGTTGGCTCATCGAGAACCAAAAGGTTAGGGTTGAGGTTGGTAAGACGGGCGAGACTGAGCTTATTTTTCTCACCTCCACTCAGGGTTCGAATGGGGCGATACACATCATCACCCGTTAGGAGGAATCGACCTAATAAGGTTCTCGCCTCAGGTGGAGACATACCATCTTCCATGGTCAATATCTCAATAGGTGAGAGTTCAGGGTCGAGGTCGCTAGCGTCTTGAGTGAAGTAACCAGCAACTACTCCCGATCCAAGGCGTGTTTTCCCTGCCAATGCTTCATGCTGAAGCATGCAAGTCTTAATAAGAGTGGATTTTCCAGCCCCATTTTCTCCGATGACACCCCATCGTTCTCCTAATCGTACGGTCCAATTAAGGTCTTTGATTAAAGTTGAACCTGGAAAACCTACCTCAAGTTTGGTTGTTTCTACGACTAAGTCTCCGGACCTAGAAGTTTTACCAAATCCACCTGCCATTTGTTTTTCGTTTTTGGGAGCGTCTACTTTGGATTCAATGAGCCGATTCATGAGCTTTTGGCGGCCCCTTGCTTGGGCTGTTCGTTGACTGTTCATGAATCTTCGAACGAATTCGTCGAGTTTGGCAATGTCATGGGCTTGCCGCTTAGCCACTTCAGCCTGACGTTCTAGGTCTTCTGCTTTAAGCTGCAGAAATTTACCAAAGGGACCTGGATACGCTTTGACTGTGCCGTCTGCCATATCTAGTACGCGTTCGGCAGTTGCTTCTAAGAATGTTCTGTCGTGTGAAACAAGAAGAACGGCACCGTGATAGGCACGAATCCAACCTTCAAGCCATTCGGTTGCTTGGAGGTCCAGGTGGTTTGTAGGTTCGTCAAGAATGAGTAGATCTGGTTCTTCAAGAAGAAGCTTGGCTATGGCAAGTCTTGTTTTCTCGCCTCCGCTCAGCGATTCAGTTTTCTTCGTAAACTCTTCTTCTTCAAATCCCATGCGAAGTAGCACAGTACGAACATCTCGCTCAGCAGAATATCCTTCGGATTCTAGGAAATGTTCATGCACAAGAACATATTCTTCTAAGTCATCAGTAGATGCTGAATCAGATTCTATAAGCGCTTCGAGTTCACGGAGTCTGGTTTGGAGTGCTAGACGCTCTTCGGTAGCAGATTGAGCTTCTTCTAACACTGTTCTGCCAGCGGTAACAGGCTGTTCTTGCTTGAGGTAGCCAACTTTAGCTCCTCGGCTTAAAGTCACTGAACCTGAGTCAGGTTCATATTGGTGGGTAAGGATCTTGAGGAGTGTAGACTTACCAGCTCCGTTTCTCCCCACTAGGGCCACTCGTTCTTTGGGGTCCAGACGAAAAGAAACTCCCGTGAGGATCTCATCGGGTCCGAACGCCTTTTTGACATTTGAAACCGAAAGAAGCACGGGAGTTTATTGGGGGAGGTTTCTTACAGAGTTCCTTCGGGGAACCAAAGTTGTAGTTCACGAGCCGCCGCTTCTGGGTCGCTGCTACTGTGAGTAAGGTTGTCGTCGATAGTAAGCGCAAAGTCACCTCTCACTGTTCCAGGAGTTGCTTCAACGGGATTGGTGGCACCCATCATCGCTCTAATCGCCTTGACTGCGTTGGTACCTTCTACTGCAATCGCAACGATTGGTCCGCTGGTCAAATAGTCGCAAACATCTTTGAAAAATGGTCGCTCGGCGTGCTCAGCGTAGTGAGCCTCTACAGTTGTTCGGTCTGCGTTGATGAGTTTTAGCCCAACTACTTTTAGGCTTCGCGCTTCGATGCGTCGAGTAATTTCTCCAATCAAGTTTCGCGAGACGCCGCCCGGCTTGATAAGTACCAATGTGGTTTCCATCTTTGAACCAGTTTACCTAGCTTGAGGGACTGTCGATTTACTGTAAGTACGCTGTGCGCGCGATTTGAAGGCGCTCTGTCCATACGCGTATCTTTCGGTCAGCTGCTTCCTTAGCGAGTTGATCTTCGTAAATTCGAATGAAGCCTACAAGCCGAGATGCATCGGCAGACATCACAAAGTTGGGAATTCGTGCACCTGTACCGATTAGCCGATTTGATTCTGGATCGTAGACAAGGGATTCAATAGTTTCGATCATTGTGTCAGGTTGGGCAGAATTGAACCAGAACACGGGAAGGTGATTGAGTTCTGAGGTTAGGCTGTTCCAAGACCACACATAGAATTTGTTTCCTATTCGATACGGCTGGGCTATGATAGCTGGGAGTTGAGTTGCAATTGATTTCAGCTTTGCTACGTTGAGTACCAGGTTGAGACGAAACTGCGAAAGATTTTTCATATCTTGTGTGTCCATGAGTTGGTTCACATCAACAAGAAAGATCGTTGGAGAAGGGCAGTTGAACTGTGTGAAGCAAAGGCTATTTGTATTTGAATGAACCAACGTGGTGTACCTTGGAATTTCAAGTACTCGTTTGAGATCACTGAGTCGGACTAGGTATGTGGTTTCTTTGCGAGCAATTGTTTCAGTGAACCACTTGAAACCGTCTGGAACTGACCACTCTTTCACTCCGTGGTGGGAGTACTTTGGTGAAGACGCCAACAACCCTAGCAGCCGCCTTTCGGTTGCCTCATCAAAGGGGGTTAGGTGTGTGGCGACTTCGGACACTACGTTCCATTATGGTGTTACTTTTGGCCCAATCTGTGTAACTTGCGGGCGAACTCTGGCACAAATACTGGTGATATTTTTTTGGCTTGATGGAAAGGGCAGGACTTCTTTTTCTGATCAGATATCAAATGCCATTCCCCATTCTGGACTTTGACTTGGGTCGTGACAGAGTCTGTCACCCATTCGTGTTGCCCCTTTGTTCTCATACATGGCATGAGCCTCGTGAAGCAGTTTGTCGCTCCATATCTCCATTCTCATGCATCCCTTAGCTTTGGCTCGATCAATGGTTTTTTGCCATAGTGCGATTCCGATTCCTTGTCTACGCGCACTTGGCAGGACATAAAGTCGTTCGAGTGAACAGTCGGAGCCGCAGATGCGAACAAATCCGTCTACTTGTACCGTTCCCACTTCTCCTGGAATTTTAGGGAAAAAGTCAACGGCCGCAGTCCCAACGATTTCACCGTTTTGCTCGGCTACATAGAATTCATTTCCTTTCTCGTGATAGTGAAAGTCGATTTCGTAAAGATCTTTGTGATAGTCATCTGGAAACCATCCCCAGTCGAGCAACTCGTAGCAGGTGCGGATAACGTTTTGGATGCCTGGCTCATCAGCTCTTGTTGCTCGTCGAATAATCACCCTTCGAGTTTACCGATGCAAGGTGTTTGCATGCGTTTTGTGATTGGATTGACAGGTTGCAAATCAATTGCAGAGCGTGACATAATGTACTTTCCAACGGATCGATAGCTCAGTTGGTAGAGCAAGTGACTCTTAATCACTTGGTCCTGGGTTCGAGTCCCAGTCGGTCCACCAATTTGCCCCCAAGATGGGGGCCTTTTTTATCTCAGTTACCTCTGAAATAACTTATCTCCCTTCAATAACCGTTGCTACGAATTTGAGCAAATTGGATTTCTTCAACTTTCGAGGGTGTCGTAAAATAAAATCATGCCAAAGCTAACCCTTGAACAAAAAATGCACCGACCTGTTCACGCAGAGTTAAAGGTTTTGGATCGTGCATTTGGAGGAATAGAAGCTGGTCAGTTAATGTTGATTTCAACTCCACGGGATATTGAGGCCGCGATTCAGTTGATTCCGGAAAAATCGTTTATATCTGTATCCCAGTTAAGAAGACAACTGTCAATTGCAAAAGGTGCAGATGGTACTTGTCCGCTTACTACGGGGATTTTTTTGAGAATCGTGGCGGAGTATGCCTTTGAGTGTTATTTGAATGGCAAAGAAGTTCGAGACTTACCCCCGGTATGGAGAGTTATTGACTTAACAAGTCCGCTTGCCAAGAAGTTGCCTTTGGGATTGCTGGTACTGATAAGAAAGCAGCAATCGCGAGAGGGTCTTCACGTTTAGTGAACACATTGAACTGCGACCGGGTCAAGCGATTGCCTTGGTTTGATTATTTATGAATTTCTTCTAACCCTTTCTTCAAACGCTATCTGCAAACCCTATGTAGGGTTGATTCAATTTGCATGCCTTCTTTGATGGTTATGGGTTGGAGGCGGAACTCAGGAAGTAAAATAGCGTTTCGCATGAAATTTCCTCTTTCGATGCTTCGTGATTATGTTGAAACTCATTTAGATGCCCGAGGAGATGGATTATCGGTATTCGGCTTGTCTAGAGAAATTTTGGCGAAGGATTTAGAATCCAAACCGACAGAGCTTTATCAGCGTGCGAGTCATCGATTTGAGTCAACTACTGTATTTGAGAGTTTGGTAATTGAGGATACGATTGCGACAATTGCCAGCGAATTTTGCCGACGTTTTTCAGTGCGTAAATTCGAAGGTGTTGACGCTTCAGCGAGTGCACCTGAATGGATTCAGGTTAGACTTGAATCATGTGGAATGCGACCGATTAGTCTACTGGTGGATTTGACGAACTATGTCATGTTGGAACTAGGCCAGCCACTCCATGCATTTGATTTTGATAAGTTGGCGGGCGGAAAATTAATCGTTCGTCATGCAATAGAGGGCGAGAAGCTAACCACCTTGAATGAAGTGGAGCATGAGCTTAGCGGTCAAATGATGATTTGTGATGGCGCCTCTGCTGTTGGTGTACCTGGCATCATGGGTGGCCTTGCGACTGAGGTAACCGGTACTACAACCTCTGTTTTGCTTGAGAGTGCAAACTTTGTGAACAACAATGTTCGAAAGACACGGAAGCAATTAGGATTAAATACTGAGGCTTCTTATCGTTTTGAACGAAGCGTTGACCCAGATGGAGTAACGGCGGCAACACGGCGATTTACTGAGTTGTTGCTGAGTGTTCAGCCGAATGTTAAAGTTTCTAACATTGTTGATCTTTATCCTGGTAAGTCATCGTTCCCAAGTGTCCGAGTACGACCCGTAAAGGCTTCAACCCTCTTGGGTATGGAAATAACTCTGGCTGAGGCTAAGAATTACCTTGAGAGGCTGGGGATGGATGTGAGGGAATCTGAGGGAGACTTATTGGTGGTTCCGCCCAGTTGGAGGCCGGATATCGTTCGAGAGGAGGACCTCATTGAGGAACTTGGTCGAGTGCATGGTTATGAGCGTATTCCTGAGGCGTTGCCTTCGGGAAGTACACCGCTTGGTGGTCCGCAGGGCACTGAGTTGATGAAAGATAAGTTGAGAGAGTCGCTTCTGCGATCTGGTTACATGCAGATGATTTCTCACTCATTGCGATCCGAACATGTTTTGGATGAACCTTGCGAACGTGTGGAACCTCGGAATCCCGCCTCGCCTGATCATGACATTTTGAGATCAAGTTTATTGCCTGGATTGGCCGAGGCTGCAAGAAGAAACGGTTCGAAGCACCTGCATATTTTTGAAATGGGAAAGGTGTTCTATCGGTGGCAAGGAGAATATGATGAGTCAACCTATGTGGCCTTGTTGTCACAGGGACATTTGATTCCTCAGAATAGACAGAATGAAGCTGTTCCCTCGGCAGATTTCTTCACTCTCAAGGCGACTTTACAAGATGCTTTTTTATCATTGGGAATTAAAAAGGATGTCACTTGGGTTGCAATGGACGAGATTGACTCAAGATTCCATCCCTCTCGAGCAGCCAAATTGGTAAGTGCTAGTGGTGAGCAGGTTGGAATTGTGGGTCAAATTCATCCTCAGGTCGCTGTAGAAATTGGTTTGGAACCTGATACGGTGATGGCAGAAGTCGCTTGGGATAAGCTCGTATCCGTTTCACACCCAGAACTCAGAATAAAGGGCATCAGTCGGAATCCTGCGGCCAGACGAGACATTGCGATTTTGGTGAGTAAGGCTGTTTCATACGAGCAGATTGAGTCTGTGATTGCCGATACTGCGGGTGAACTTTTGGAGAAGCAGTGGCTTTTCGATGTTTTTGAAGGAAAAGGAGTTCCAGAGGGCAGCCATTCACTCGGTATTGGCATGCAGTTTCGGAAAATGGGCTCGAACTTTACAGATGTGGAAGCGAACCAGGTGCGCGATGAGATCGTTGAGGCGCTTGGAAAGATTGGGGCGTCACTGCGATAAGGAAAGTTTTCCAGAATGCTTTTGTCGCTTCGATTAGAGCTAGGACCATGAACCCGGCAGGGAAGTAATGATAGTGTCCGAATTCCTTGAGGAATGCCATAGGGAGAAAGGCAAGCATCGCCATGATTATCGCAAGCAGGGGTAGCTTGCAGTCTTTTTTGATAGAACTCCAGAACCCAACGTAGGAAGCGAACCTAAGTAAGACTGCCCAGATAGTGATATCCAACAGAATCATATAGTTTTCTGTAAAGTCTGTGAATACCGCTTTGAGATAATTGAAGGTGGGAAAGAGTGGCGGAATAATATAGGCAAGGAGGTCAATAACAACCCCGGGGCCTGAGCGGAATTGTTGTTGTTGGTAGCCACTAGGCCCGATGGGAACGAACTGCAAACGGGCGATGGTGTAGGCAAACAAGATCATCCAGAATGGGAATTGGAACGAAAATCTAGTTTGGACTCCCGTTCTTCTGAGCCAAAATCCAGCCGCTATAATGACGAAAGGAACCATAACTGCTTGTTCGTAGCAACCTAATGCCAGTGCCATACTTGTGAGCGAGATTCCGTACCAGAACCAACCGATTGATGATGATGAAGATTTAGCTTGTGAGGAGGTGCGAGTTGCGGGGAGGTCTAGGGCAGTCGGAAGCGGTTCAGGAGTTCTTTCTCCGTTAAGTCGTTCAAATCGTAAATAAGCTGCGATGGAGCAAAAGGCAAAAATGGTCATGCTTGTTGCCGTTCTTCCTGGCAACCAGAAGAGAGTATCTCCCGCCAGTTTAGAGGAAACTGATGATGCTAAAGTGGGAAGGAAAAGTAACCCAAGACATGGGGTTATTGCTGATACTAGGGGTTTCTTGAACTTGATTGTCGCAATTGCAACGACAATGGAAAGTGTTGGGGGCGCATAGAGTAGCAATGAGTCTATGTTGTGGCGGAATATCCAACCGTTGGTGGACCATAGAGCAAAAATCCACGCAGCGACGATGCCTTGACCAAGTGATTTGGTAAATTCAGTGACGAGCCATGCGAGCGATAGAGTCGCAAGACAGCAAATCATTGCTTGAGTAAGTCCGAATCCTTCGCCAGAACTTTGGTGAAGTCGATGATCAAAGTCAAACATGATAGTGCTGATGGGGCGATAAAAGTGGTTACCCAGAGGCCAGTCGTGTGTGAACCAGTGCCATGGGTTGTTGACTTCGGTCAGTTTTTTGAGCAAGTAGGCTGTATCGGTGTCAAGTAGCAGGTTATTTGATCTAGGTCGTGCCAGCATTATTGGCAGGCAACTTGCAAGTAGTAACAACCAGTGCCCCCAATGTTTTTTCACAACGAAATTATGGACGAGAATCTCAGAAGGAATTTTGTTAATTCGGGAACCTTGGGCCTATCTGTGGCATAAACTAAGAGTATGAAGACATTCAAGTGGGTGACCTTGGTCGCTCTTGTTGGAGCTTCCTTTGCATTTGGGCAGGGCAGCGATGTTTCGAAATTGAAAGGTAAGCAGATTCCTGCATTTTTCATGACGACTTTTGATGGAAAGAAACTGACCAGTGCATCACTCAAGGGTAAGCCAGTGGTTCTTGACTTTTGGGCAACTTGGTGCGGTCCATGTAAGGCTGCTTCACCAACTATGCAGGCTTTTCATGATAAGTATGCAAGTAAAGGTTTAATGGTTATTGGTGTGAATATGGGCGAGGACAAGTCGACCATGAAGAAGGCAGCCAACTACGCCAAAGAGCATAAGTACACCTACTGCTTTACTAAAGAAAACGACGCTTACGCTGGAAAGCTTGGTATTCAGGGAATCCCGTGTTTTATCTTTATTGATAAGAGTGGCAAGGTTGTGGCAGTCGAAACTGGATTTGGTCCCGAGGCTGTTCCTATTTTTGAAGCTCACATTAAAAAGATTCTCTGATCGGTTCGATCGTAATTGATTGTTTTTCGTCTGCTAATTTAGTCAGAAAAGAGGGACATCATGAGCGGGCAGCATACGATTCATGGAGTAGGCAGTAAAAAGGCGAGCTTTCTAGCTCGCCTTTCTTTTTTGTTGGTGAAACTCCTATTTAGAGTCGATGACCGATTTTTCCAAATCCAGATTTCCCAGCGTAGATTGCGTTTGCACCCAAGTTCTCCTCAATCCGAAGAAGTTGGTTGTATTTTGCAACTCGGTCAGAGCGGTTTGGCGCGCCGGTCTTGATTTGACCACAGTTGGTTGCTACAGCAAGGTCGGCGATGGTGGCATCTTCGGTTTCTCCCGACCTGTGGCTCATAACGCTGGTGTAACCTGCTCGTTTTGCCATTTCTACTGCAGCAAGTGTTTCACTAAGCGAGCCAATTTGGTTAACTTTGATGAGAATTGAGTTGGCGACTCCATCTCGGATGCCTCGTGAGAGGCGTTCAACGTTGGTAACAAAAAGATCATCGCCCACGAGTTGAACTCGATCTGAGAGTGCCTCGGTTACAGCTTTCCAACTTGACCAATCTTCTTCGCTACATCCATCTTCAATCGAGATGAGAGGATATTTATTGACAAGATCCACAAGGTACTGCACCTGCTCATCACCGGAGAGAGCCTTACCGTTTTTGTAGACGTACTTTCCTTCCTTGTAAAACTCAGTTGCGGCAGCATCGATTCCGAGGTAAACGTCTTTGCCGGCCGTGTATCCAGATTTTTCAATCGCTTCAATGATGTAG
>JAPLCS010000137.1:0-4725 GCA_026392145.1 Fimbriimonadales bacterium
CTCACGAGTATGTTGACCCGTGGGGCAACCGCCAGACGGTATGGCATTCGTTGTACTTAGAGTTAGAACGAAACGGCTATGTTATTCGGGAATTCGGTACCAGCAATCGACGAATTTGGTAGTTCGCTGACGGTTTGTTGCTGAAAAATAATCACGTGCCACATTCACCATTTTTTGGTGTGATGTGGCACACTTGATTTATCATGCCAGGATTTACTACTCACACCGGTTCGATGGTTGTTCTGCCTCAAGACCATGTAGATACGGACCGCATCATTCCCGCAAGATTTCTGTCTCGGGTCAACAAGAGTGGTTACGGTGAGTTGTTGTTTGCAGATGTTCGAGGAGAATCATTTCCGCTTGATCAGGAGGATGCTCGGGGTGCGTCTGTGTTGGTGGTCGGAACGAATTTTGGTTGTGGTTCCAGTCGAGAGCATGCGGTGTGGGCGATTCAGCAGGCGGGATTTGTTTGTGTGATCGGACGCATTTCGGACGAGTCTCCTGGGTTCAGTGACATTTTTCGAGGAAACGCTGCAAATTGCGGCATGTTGCTTATTGAACTTGAAAGCGGTGACCATTCGACATTGGTGGCGGTAGGAAGTGGTGCTGAGGTCACTATTGATTTACCAGCACAATCTGTCAATGTTAACGGGCATTCCTTGAAGTTTTTGATTAACGAGGCGACTAAGATGGCACTTATTGAGGGTCTGGATTTGATAGGGACTACCTTGAGATACCAGGAAGAAATTGCCGCTTATGAAAAGGCATCTTCTGCTTATGTGCCGCCGATGATGGGTGCGAATTGAACCTGAGAATTCATTCGATAGTAGGTTCTGTCCTCTTTGTAGGATGTGTTCTTTTGGTGGGTTGTGGGTCGGCCTCGACTGAATCAAAGGAAAGTGGCAATAAAGTTCAGCCTGTTGCTGCAACCAATCAGCCCTCCGAAACCAATTCCGCCAAATCAGGTGAGAAAACTAAAAATTTAAGCCGAGTTTTTCAGACCGCAGATTTGGAAGTACTCAAAATTACTCTCAAGGGGAAGCCGTTTGAGTTGTGGATCATGGATACCTCTGACAAGTGCCGTGAGGGCATGATGTTCCTTGAGGATAAGGAAGTTCGGGACGATCAGGGAATGATTTTTGCTTTTAAGGAAGTGCAGAAGGCTGGGCCTGATCGCGGATTTTGGATGCATAACACGATTCTTCCGCTTGATATTCTCTATGTTTCGAAGGACAAGAGAGTGGTTGACATTGCTACGGGCGTTCCGTTTAGCGACAAGAACTTGCCATCGAAAGCTGACTTTCAGTATGTGATTGAACTCAAGGGTGGTACCGCTCAATCAATCGGTTTGAAGGTAGCTGACCAACTGTCATTTAATGTGCAGGGCAAAGAATAGTTCGAGTTATTCGCTGAATTCGGGTTATAATTGGGCAGTGAAGACTACTTCTTGTGTTGCTCGGCTGGGTGTTGTGGGTCTCATGTTTGCCTATAATCCGGTCTTTGTTTACAGCCAAGACTTTATCGGGTCGCCAAGTTCTGTGAAGTTACTGCTTCCGGCGACTGCCGTTGCGAGTGGAAGAGTCATCAACTTTTCTTTTAGTCCGCAGAGCACTTATCTTTTCTACAGTCGAATTTTGCCCAGCGAAGAACTGAAGTTACTCAAGAAAGATAACAGTAATTTGCCGACGAAAATGTATACGTATACGCTGAAGAGCGGTGTAACTCGTGAGATTCAGCTGGATAATCCTCGTGGAACTTTACAGGTTATTCCGATGGGGGATGATGTCACCGTTTTCTTTGCAGACGAAGGGCGCAAAGGGTACCAAGGGTTTTACAATTTGGCCACCAAGAAAATTGTTTTCACCACGATTGCGCTGGAAAATACTTTGTCCTTTGGAGAACAGCCCGGTTTTAACTGGTTACTTACGAGAATCTCTCCAGAGTCTGTAATGATGACTTTTTTTGATGGCCGTCAAGTGCCTTTGGGACTTAGCAATGACATCCAATATTTGGAACGCAAGAAGCAGGATGCGACCAATATTTACATGTACGGTTATAAGGTCGGCGACTCTAGCGTGAAGTATGAGGTGACGATTAGGAAGTCAGATTTTGCTGTGAGAAAAAAGATCTTGCCAAAGAGTCCTTTGTCTTTTGATGCGCTGATGCCAGATCCTCAGTATTCGGTCGTTGTTCGAGGAGATAAGGTGACGCTGACAGACTCGAACGCTTTACAAGTAAAGGGGAATGTATTGCTTCCGTTTGTTGACCTCTGTCTTAAGCGAAGCTTCGAGTCATCGGGAGTGCTTAGCTCGGATGAACGGTTTGTTGCCTATCTTGATGGTGGTTCATTGTTGATGCGAGAGTTGGTTCCATCTGACCCTAAATTGGCCATGGACGCTGCTCGGGCACGAGAAAAAGCGAAGGCCATCCAGGACGCAAAGATGGTTGGTACGGGGATTATGATTTACTCGGCTGATGCGGATGATGTTTTGCCGAGCGCTGACGATTTCAATTCTAAGATAGAGCCGTATCTGAAAAATCGTGATTTGTTGGATGGATTTACATACACCGGGAAGGCCGAAAACTTGGCGAACCTCAAAGATCCTGCCGGTACCGAGATTGGGTTTAAGTCTGGTCCTGGTGGTAGAGCAATTGTTTATGCTGACGGTCATGTTGTCTGGAAGGACGACAAGTAGTTTGTTAGAGAAGTTTGTTTTAGATGTTGCTTGAATTGGGGTCGAAGTAGTTTCTAAGCCCGTCTCCAATGAAGTTGAGAGAGAATACGGCGAGAGACAAAATGGCACATGGCCAAAGTAACTCAAGTGGATTTGAGTTCATTTGGAGTCTTGCATTGTTAATCATGCCGCCCCAACTTGGGTTTGGTGCTTGAACTCCAATTCCTAGGAAGCTCAGGGTGCTTTCGGCAAGGATGGAGCCAGCAAGGTCAATCATTGACACCGCGAGGAGAATGCCTGACATTTGCGGAAGTAAGTGCTTGAAGATTAGGTAGGGTGTCGAGGCTCCGGCGGCCTTGGCAGCTACTACAAACTCTCTTTCTTTGAGCGAGACTAGCTGGTTTCTTGTGAGCCTTGCCATGGCGGGCCACCCTGAAATTGAGAGTGCGACGATGACGGGAATGAAACCTGGGCCTAGGGCTCCGATGACAAGGATTGCTAGGAGGATGTCGGGGAATGCAAACATTCCATCGGTGAGCCTCATGATGGGGCTGGCTATCCAACGTGGTGCAAACGTACTTACCGCACCCATAAAAATGCCAATGGAGATATTGATAAATTGGACGGTGAAACCTATGAATAGGCTGATTCTTGCACCGTACGCGAGGCGCTGAAGGAATGATCGACCGATTTCATCGGTTCCGAGAATAGCGTGTTTTGCTCCTGGGCCTAGGTGGGGGTCACCAGCGGGATCAAAGACCGGATTTGATTTACCATCGGTCGGAATGTAAGGGCCAAAAATCGCAAACAGGAGGAGTGCGGCCATGAAAATGATGCCGAACCATACCAATGGATCTTTGAGTTTCTTTTTCAAACTTGAGCCTCCCTAATTCGCGGGTCGAGTATGGGAAGGAGAAGATCCACGATTGTGTTGATGACAACAAACATGATTCCCGTGGCGAGAACGCACCCTTGAATCACAGGTACGTCGTTGCGCAGGATTGCTTCGATTGTTTCGCTACCTACTCCTGGGATGGTGAAGAACCTTTCGGCGACAAATGAACCGGTCAGCAGGAAACCAAAGGTTGTACCTATTGAGGTGATTACCGGCAAGATCGCATTTCGAAGTGCGTATTTGGTGACGAGCCTGAAGCGTGGCACTCCTTTTGCAATTGCGGTTCGTATGAACTCTTGCTTCAGGGTTTCAATCATTGAAGCTCGGGTAAGTCGGGTGATGAGTGCGGTCGGTCGGAGTGAAAGTACAACGACGGGGAGGAGAAGGTACATCCATTCGGGAGCACGGAGGTCTGATTCCCAGGTCGTTGGGAGCATGTCAAATTTGACCGCAAAGATATACACAAGTATTGGCGCAAGGACGAAGTTCGGCAGGGTTACGCCCAACGTTGAGAGCGTGAGGATGCTCCGGTCGGTGAACTTTTTTTCTTTGAGAGCGGAAATGGTGCCCAGGAAGATGCCTATGGCTGAGGCGAGGGTGATGGCTAGAATGGCAATTTTAGCCGTCATGGGAACAGTTCGTTTGAGTTTGTCTAGGACTGGCTCATGAGTTCCCGAGTAGCTTTCGCCCCAATCGCCTTTTGCAATCCCACTAATGTAGGAACCGTATCGAACAAGAAGTGGTCGATTGAGACCCATTTGTTCTCTGATTTGCTCGATTCTTTCGACGGAGGCTTTCTCGCCTGCGTTGTACATAGCGGCGTCACCTGGAGCAAGGTCGGAGGCGACGAAAGTCACAAAGGATATGAACAGCAGGCTGACGATACCGAAGAGGAATCGGAATCCTAGAGCCTTGAATAACTGCACGATGTAATCTTACCAGCCTGACGGTGGGAAAATTTAGCCTTTTATGAGCTTGACGGAGAGGACTTTATCACCCTTTTCGATCTTTTGAACGACATCCATTCCGCTGGTGATTTTTGCGAACACTGTGTACTTGCCGTTGAGGAATCGATTTGCACTGAGGAGGATGTAGAACTGACTATCGCCAGGAATTCCTTCTTCGGGGATGGTAGCAAGTCCAACGGCTCCTATC
>JAPLCS010000137.1:4816-7757 GCA_026392145.1 Fimbriimonadales bacterium
TTGCCCGATCCACTTTTGTAAATTTTGTCTTCGACTATTCCGGACTTTGTTTCGGGGTCGCCAATTTGGACTAAAAATGGTTTTGGTCGTCGTTCGGCACGATGGAATCTCATTCCATCATAAAAGCCAGTCTCAGCAAGATTCGCAATCTGAGCACAGGTCTTGGGGGCTGCCGCTTTGTTGAGGGTCATGGTGAATTCACCCCGATTTTCGACTCGGAACACAAGTTTGTCTTGGGCTTGAGCGGACCACGCCATCAGTCCGATGGTTGCTACGGTCGCCAGCTTAAGTAGGGTGTTCATCAACGTCCTCATAAGTAAAGACGTACATTTCCTGGAATCGTTTCTACAGTTAGAAAGAAGCCGCCACTGTTTCGGCTAATGAGAGGTTAATTTGTGGATTGCTTTGTTCCAAGGAAGTGGTTGTAAATGTGGAAGGAGACAAGGACTATGCCGCCGACAGTAGAGAGCACCCAATTGTGGGTTCCGAAGTGGGAGAAGGCAAGGAGTCCGACACCAATGACAAAAATAATACCGGGGAGGGTGCTGAAGTGCTTTTTGTATCCGGTGATTACCGCCCAGATGCCAAAGATGGCTGCAGAAAGTAGAAATAGGTTTTCTACTGATTTTGATGCGATAAAGGAGGCACCGAGGGAGGTAAGCAGGCTAACTGCAACGCCGGAAAGCACACAGTGGATAGCACACAATGAACTCGCAATCGAGCCAGCACGATCTACATCGAATGCAAGTTTCATTCCTAGATTATACCCCTATGGGGTACATCGGAATATTCTTGGAGAAACTTTATGGCGCGCCCGAGAGGACTCGAACCTCCGACCCTCAATTCCGCAAACTGATGCTCTATCCACTGAGCTACGGGCGCTTACTGTTCAAGGATACCTTGAATGATTGGCAGGCGTCAGCCCTCATTTGTTCCTTGGGGAGTGAAGCCGTTAGGCTGCTCGGAAGCTGGTTTGCTTTGCGAGTTCAATCAGATCCTCGAATGGCACTGGTTTAGCAAAATAGAAGCCTTGACTGAATTCAACATCTCTTGCTTGGAGGAACTTAAACTGTTCTTCTTTTTCAATACCTTCGGCGACGATTTGAAGGTTGAGTGCTCGTGCAAGTCGGATGATGGTTGCAATGACTTCTTCTTGCTTTCTATCAATGCCGATGCCGTCGACGAATCTTTTGTCAATTTTGAGCGTGTCGAATGGAAGACTTGCCAGGGTTGCAAGTGATGAGTAGCCCGTACCGAAGTCATCAATGGCAAGCGAGAATCCTCGTTCCTTGAGTTTATTGAGCATCAAATCACACTCGGCAGAGTCATGCATGATGGATGATTCTGTGATTTCAATCAGGAGGTTTTGTGGCCGAATAGACCACCGGTCAAGCACCGAATTGAAGAGGTTCAATGTTGATTGGTTTTTCAACTGTTGAAGCGATAGGTTTAAGCTGATGACAATATCACTTCGATTGGTGATCTTTTCAAGTTTAGATATTGCTCGACCGGTTTCATCAATTAGACCGAACCGGCTTGAGTTCCAGCGAAGGAGTGCTTCTGCCTTGACTAACTTATTGGTTCTATTGCAGTAAATCGGTTGGAACATGAGATAAAACTCACGGTCAAGCAGTGCCTGGCGCATTGAGGTTTCGAGTTCGACCCGCATTTTCGCTCGGAAGCTCATTTCCGGTTTGTAGGCGACGGGATAAAGCGACTGGTGCTTTCGGGAGTACTCGAGTGCAAGGTTTGCTTTTCGAATTAAGCTGACGGCTGATTCGTTGTTTTCGTCTGACGTAGCGTATCCAATTCGACAAATTTTCGAGACTTCGATGCCATCAACCACGGTAGGTTTTTGGCAGAAATCGTCGACTTTGCCGATGAAGTAGGAGAGCATGCTTTCGTCGGGGATGATAACCACAAAGTCGTCCCCCGCGAGACGACCTACTACTCCTTGCTCACCAATTCCATCTGCAAGGGTTTTGGCAAGGTCTTTGAGAACCTTGTCGCCAATTTCTGCACCCCACGATTCATTGATGTTTCTGAAATTACTTATTTCAATTCCTATCAGACACATCTTTGGTCGGTCGATTAGGAATTCAGTGATGACTTGGTGGATTCTTGATCGATTGATGAGACCGGTTACCGTGTCGAAATATGCAAGTTGGAATATTTCTTGCGTTCGGTTGCGCTGCTCGGTGACGTCTTGAACAAAGGCGTCGAGGTGGACCGAACCATCCTCTTCGTATTGAATGGAGATCTGCTCTTCGAACCAAATGACACGGCCGGTTGGGAGGACGATTTTATATTCGACAACTGTTGATTCTAGTTTGCTGCCGATAGTGAAGGCGAGGACTCGCTCCCAACTTGCTTGGTCTTGCGCTTGTCTGAGGCTGGTCCAAACTTCGTCAAATTTAGGGTTTTTTCGCAGTTGCGCTTCCAGCCATTCAAATCCTGGGTCATATTTCAGTTCTGCTACCCATACCAATTTTCCAAATATGGACGTTGCTGATCCTGTCCAGATGAGACATCCGGCGGTCCAAAGTGTCTTTACAAGAGATTCGCTAAGCTCGTGTGACTCTTCAAGAGCTTTCACAAGGTCGCCTTCGGTTTTATGCAGTTTTTGGGTTTTCCTGAGAACTTCGTGTGACAGTTCCCAAGTTCGTCGGCCGCTACGCCAGGTGATAAGCCCGGTAACGATTCCAATGAGTAGTGAGAACAGCAGGGAAGAAGTTAATCCGTTTAGTAGGGCGACCCGAAGTGGTTCGGTGTCCTTCATGAATTCGGAGTACTTCATGTCAGTGGTGACAACGGCGACAATCTTGCCGGTTTCATTCGGGATTGGGAAAAAGGCGCTTACGAATGTACCTCTTTCATTTTCGATCGGTGTTGAATCGAAGGTTGGCTTTTTTGTTCTAAATGCTTCTTTGAGTTTGTCGCT
>JAPLCS010000010.1 GCA_026392145.1 Fimbriimonadales bacterium
GCCGTAGGCTGGATGTTCGGCTTACTGTGGGGCGCAATTCTCTTGATTTCCAGTGCAAAGCTAAACTCCCAATGGGTCCTGCTGGCGGCTCAATTCGTGGGAATTCAACAATGCCTAAACTCCTTAAAATCCTTGAGAGACCTAGTGATTCTCAGTAACTCGAACGCACAAACAGACGCACATGCTATGCAAAACTTCACCCACCTGCCCGCACTCTTCTGGGCACTCGTGTGGTTGCTAGTCGGCGGTTTCGGAGTCATCTTAGCCGCATTCACTCTTCACAAGGAATAGAGCTCTAAAAATAGAGCTGTGGTACAATTATTATTCGCTCAAACGTGGGAGGTCATCCGTGACCGTGCGAACCACAAGGTGAAACATGCGAAAAAACACAAAGAAGAATCTTCACTCGCCTCGATTCGAGGCTCTTGCTGCAAACGTTGACAAAGAAGTAGCCCTTCCATTCGAAGAAGCCATCGCCAAAGTCAAGGCGACCGCAACTGCAAAGTTCGTTGAGTCCGTTGATCTTGCGATCCGCCTAGGCATCGACCCAAGAAAGAGCGACCAAAACGTTCGAGGTCTTACCAGCCTCCCTCATGGAACCGGTAAGAAACGAACTGTGGCTGTCCTCGCTAAAGGCGATCTCGCTAACGAAGCAGAAAAAGCTGGCGCCGACATCGTGGGAGCCGAAGACCTCATCGCAAAGATTCAAGGCGGATTCAAAGATTTTGATGTCATTCTTGCTACCGAAGACATGGCACCTCAAATTGGAAAAATTGGTCGAGCTCTCGGTCAAAAAACTCCCAACAAGAGAAACGGAACCGTTACCAACTCCATCGGAAACGCGGTAAAGGAAATCAAGGGAGCAACTCGAGTTGAGTACCGAGCAGACAAAATTGCAGGATTTGGAGCAGTGGTGAAAGCCAAGCCAAGTAGTTCAAAAGGTAAGTACATCCAATCCGTTACTATCAGTGCAACCATGGGTCCTGGCGTTCCTGTCGACTCAGCACTCGCTCAAAAGCTAGTCTAAGCTAGCTAAACAATAAGCATAAAATCCTCGTGACCTTCAAGGTACGGGGATTTTCTTTTTCTTCAGTAGTATCAAAACTTGGCTGGGTTAAACTACGATCACCATGATGCAACCCTGGTTTCCCGACGCCAAACTTGGAATCTTCATCCATTACGGAATCTACGCTGTAGAAGGAATCCCAGAATCGTGGTCACTCTTTAGCGGGCAAGTCACCCCAGAGGTCTACTGGTCACAGTGCAAAGGCTTCACCGCCGATAAATACAATCCAGAACAATGGGCAGATTTATTTGTTGCCGCCGGAGCAAAATACAGCGTACTCACCACCAAGCATCACGATGGAGTCGCATTGTGGAACTCACCAACCGCTGTGAGGAATACTGTGAACGACACAAGCTATCCGAGACCGAGGACTCAAAGTTGGTTTTTACTTCAGTCACCTAGATTGGTCACACCCTGACTATCCAACTATCCTGCCCAAGAACTCCCACTACACAAACTTTGATAACCGATATGCCTTTCCCGAATCAGGAAAAGAAAACCCAGAAAGATGGCAAAAGTTCCTGGCCTTTCATCGGGCCCAACTCGATGAGCTATGCACTCAATTTGGAGAAATTGACCTCCTCTGGTTTGATGGGGACTGGGAACGCGATCCAGAACAGTGGGACTTCAAGGAGCTAAGAGACAGACTTACATCTCACCAACCAAATGTCATTTTCAATTCTCGAATGCTAGGTTACGGCGACTATTCAACACCAGAACAGGGCCAACCAGTGACCCCGCCAGAAGGTCATTGGGAATTCTGTATGACTATAAACGACTCATGGGGCTTTCAAAAAAATGACTTCAACGAAAAGTCAGTCAAAAGACTAATAAGAATCTTTGCCGAAACAATATCAGCGGGTGGCAACCTTCTCCTGGACGTTGGTCCTACGGCAGAAGGTGAAATTACTCCTGCTCAAACCGAACGTCTCCTCGGCCTCGGTCGTTGGGTCCACAAACACGCCGAGGCGATTTATGGAACCGTGGCAGGTCTGCCAGGAGGACTCTTTTACGGTCCAACCACGCTA
>JAPLCS010000168.1 GCA_026392145.1 Fimbriimonadales bacterium
AGCAAGAGACCATCCTGTGCCGTCATCACCTCGTCTTTCGAGTGATTTTCTTGCTGCTTCGGCAAGTTTTGGAGTGGTGAGTGGATCAATTTGGTTTGACGGATGAAGCCCATAAAGGTGTGAAACGTGGCGGTGTGTCACTTCTACCTCTGCGTAATCTTCTAACCATTCTTGGAGTAGACCGCCTTTATTGATTTGCATGGGGGCGAGGCGTTTGAGCTTGCCTTCAAGCTCTTTGCGGAACTCGTTATCGGTGTTGAGAATTTTTGATGCGTTGATTACGTTGGTGAAGAGTTCACGTACGATTTGCTGATCCATGGTCGGCCCCATGCAAGTATTTACGGGGCCATCGGTTGGGTGTTGAAAGGCATTTTCTGGGGAATTGGAAGGGGCGGTGACAAGCCAGCCATGCTTCTCTTCCACGAGCATGTCAGCAAAGAATCTTGCTGACTCTCTCAGGCTAGGATAGGCTGACTTGAGATAGTTTTTGTTGTTACTGAAGGCATAGTGTTCCCACTGGTGAGCTGTGAGCCAAGCTCCACCACTGAGGGTAGAACCCCAATTTGCACCTTCGCCAGGTGAAGTGAATAACCAAGGATTTGTGATCACGTGGGCGACCCATCCTCTGGCGTTATAATACGCTTTGGCTGTTTTTGCACCGTTTGGCATGAGTTTAGGAATGAAGTTCAGAAGCGGTTGGGCACAATCTTGAAGACTGGTTGTTTCTGCCAGCCAGTAGTTCATCTGAACGTTTATATTGAGGTGGAAATCGCTGTTCCAGGGTGTTTGATATTCTTCTGCCCAGATTCCCTGAAGATTGGCGGGCAGTGGGCTGTTGGGTCTTGAGGAGCTAATGAGGAGGTAGCGACCATAGTGATAATAAAGCGCGGCAAGTGAAGGATCTTGCTCTCCTTTGGCAACGGCTGCGAGACGTTCAATGGTTGGTAAGAGGGCTGGTTTACCCTCGGGGAGTTTGAGTTCACTTCGCCTGGCATAACTTTGGTAGTCAGAAATATGCTGTCGTTTGAGAGTTGAAAATCCTTTTTTGACAGCGGATTTTACGTTCGTCTCTGTGGTTTGACGATACTGACTGTCAAACATTGAGGTTGCTGCGGAAAAGCAAAAAATGACCTCGTTTGCATTGGTAACTCGAAGTCCGTTTTCCGTTGCGGAAACCTTGCCGCCTAGATTTACGATTTTGAGTTGACCGAAGTACTTGACTCCTTCGATCTTGGGATTTCCGCTATTGAGTTCTCCTGATATTTGCGCGGTAGGTTGGTCTTTGAGGCTGTAATGGATTTCGCGTCTTTCGTTTCTGCTCAGCCGCACATTGAAGTTGAGGGGATGCTCTGCTGACCCTATAAGTTTGTAAACGAAAACGTTGGCTGGAGCTGAGGTAAAGCCCTCTCTAGTAATGCCGTCTTTGTTTGTACTGGTAATTGAAGCGATTGCAGTGTCTAAGTCTAAGATTCGGCGGTAGTTTAGGTGATCAATCTCTTGATCGTGCTCAATGATGAGGTCCGCAAGAATTTGGTAACAACCGAATGGAGCATCTTTGGCGTTACCGAAACTGGATCCGGGGCCTTTACAAACGAAGTTTCTTTGTAGAATTGATTGGGCGGCGCCGTTTTTACCTTCTAGTAGAAGTTTTTGGATTTCTGGAAGGAATGTGTGGGCGTTTTCATTGTCGCCATCCATTGGAGAGCCCGACCACATTGTTGATTCATTGAGAACAATGCGGTCTGTTTTCGTGCCTCCAAAAAGCATGGCTCCGAGGCGACCATTGCCAAGCGGAGAAGATTCATAAAATCGCTTTGCTGGAGTTGTCGCCCAGATGTGCTTGCTTGGATTGATTGCGACTTGATTCTGGGCATAAAGTGAACAGATGGGAATAGATAGAAAGGTCCACGCCATTAATGCCTTGGTAAGGGACAGAATCATTTCCACATTTTAACTCCAACGTGTTTGAAGTGCAGTGATGTGTGCTTTGTAAAAAAGTGATTTATTGAATGTCTATCAGCATATTTGCGACTTTGACTCCGCACTCGTATGCTTCTTCGATGCGGCCACCAGTTATTCCATCGCTCGCTATGAGGAG
>JAPLCS010000244.1:0-6539 GCA_026392145.1 Fimbriimonadales bacterium
ATCAAACGGTTCAACTTCCATGGCGTCGGTATGTGGCTCTACTCTTGCATTGATGGATGCTGGAATAAAGATTAAGGCACCAGTTGCAGGAATTGCGATGGGGCTTATGTCTGATGGCAAGGAGTTCAAGGTCCTTACTGACATTATTGGCATGGAAGACTTCTGTGGTGATATGGACTTTAAGGTCGCAGGTACCCGTGAGGGAATTACTGCCCTTCAACTTGATACTAAGTTGGACGGTATTCCTGATGATGTATTGGCACGAGCTTTGAACCAAGCACTTGATGCGCGACTTCAAATTCTTGATGTTATGGAAGCTGAAATAGCTGCTCCTCGAGAGACAGTTGCAGATTCGGCGCCGCAGGTACAAACTATGCAGATCAATCCTGAAAAGATTGGCGCATTGATTGGTCCTGGAGGGGCAACCATTAAGAAAATTACGGCTGAATCTGGAGCATCTCTTGATGTTCAACAAGACGGTCGAGTGCTTATTGGATCTAGCAATGCTGAGCAATCTGCTAAGGCAATGCAAATGGTACGAGAAGCGGTTGGCGACATTGAAATGGGCCAAGAGTTTGTTGGAGTGGTGACTCGAATCATGGGTCGAGGCGTGCTGGTTGAGCTTCCTAATGGTAAGCAAGGCTTTGTTCCCAAAGAACACATCACTCTAAAGGAAATCGATCGAATTGAAGAAGTTGTCAACATGGGTGATTCGCTTAATGTTAAGACATTCGAACTTGATGCGATGGGTCGATTGAATCTCACCGCTATTGGAGTTAAGCAATCGCTGGAAACCCTTGAAGGGAACGAGCATGGTACTCCTCCTGCTTCCACTGGAGGCGGGGACGCACCGAGAGGTGGCGGAAGAGGCGGTGACCGAGGACGAGGTGGTCCACGCCGAGATGGTGGGGATCGAGGTCCACGCCGAGATGGTGGAGATCGAGGAGATCGGGGTCCTCGTAGAGATGATCGCGGTGGAGACAGCGCGAACTTTCGAAAGCGACAGTAACCATTCGTAGTAGAAAGTAAATTTTAAGGTCACCCAAGTTGGGTGACCTTTTTTGTCTTACCAAGTAAGCTACAGATGTTAATGAATTTTGTCTACTTTGGCACAAGTGAATTCGCGGTTCCGCCATTAGTGGCGATTGCTCCTCATGTTTGCTTAGTAGTAAGTCAGCCAGATAGGCCGAGCGGTCGCGGACTTAAACTCACCCCATCGCCTGTTAAGCAAAAGGCATTGGAACTTGGCATCAAGGTTTTGACTCCTGAGAAGGCTAGGGATTCTGAGTTTGTAGAGTTCATTCAAAGTTTAGAGGCAGATGCTCTGATTGTTGCCGCCTATGGGCAAATTCTTTCACCTGCTTTGTTGGCGGCTGCAAAAAATGGGGGGATCAATCTTCATGGTTCCATTTTGCCAATGTACAGAGGCGCCGCTGCAATCCAGCGTGCGATTCAGAATGGCGATCTTGAGACCGGGGTGACTCTCATGCAAATGTCTAAAGGAATGGACACGGGAGATATTATCGACATTGTCCGAACGCCGATTGGTTCAGATGAAACTTATGGTGAGTTGCTGACGAGACTTTCGCAACTTGCTGCGATTCAGATTGCTGAGTGGGCAGAACGTATTGCGAGTGGTAACTACCCTCGGAAGACTCAGAGTGAGGAGTGGGCGACCTACGCTTCCAAAATAGAAAGGTCGGAAACGGAATTATATTTTCATGAGCCTGAGCATGTAGCTTATGACAGATTTCGAGCATTCACGCCTTCGCCTGCTTGTTTTTTGAACACCTGTAAAGGAAGGATAAAGTTATCACAGGTTCGACTTCGGGCGGTTGATGTGGAGCAACCTGGAACCGTGATTTCCTTAAGTCCGCTTCTCGTTGGAGTTGGGACGGGTGCACTGGAATTGGTAGCGCTTCAGCCCGAGGGCAAGCCTAAGATGTCTGGAGAGGCTTGGGCAAATGGTCAGAGAATAAAAGTGGGTGATTCCCTTGTGCCCGATTCACAATGAACGGGAACCTATTGTTGATTCGGTGACATAATCGTAAGTAAGAGATGAAAGCTCGTATCCTCCGCCGTCGATTGATTTGGTTTGTACTCCTTATTGCCTCTATCTATGGATTTTTTTGGTTCATTGGGCAAAAAGGTGATTTTCAACGACCTTCTGATACCTCTGATATGATTGCGGCGGTCCAGTACACCAAAACTGGTTCGCTTGTTTCGGTGGTTAAGAATGATGGAACGATTGTTACTCCAGACACTGAGTCTGGGAAGTTGGTTTCAGATCGAGATATTGCGTGGGACCCAAAGGGTAATCGTTTATTCTTTATCAGCGACAGAAAAGATTCAAGCTTCCATATTTTTCGATGGGACCCAGCGCACAATGGAAGTCCAGACCAGAAGTCAGTGGATAAAGCCGGCCGAAGTAACTTAGCGTTTGATGTGCAAGATAAGGGAATTGGTGAGCTCTCGGGATTGGTAACGGTTCGAGGAACCGTTCAAGAGTTCTTCCCTAAAACGGCGAAAAGTACGACAGTTATGCCTCCGAGTGGTAAAGCACAGATGGCTGTTACTGATGAAGCTTCTGGTGCGGTAGGAGGCGCCGGTAGCAATATGGAACTAATGTATAGCCGTTATGGTGTGAGTTTTCGTGTTGCCAAATGGTTTGGCAACCGACAGTTTATTGCTGCAGTGATGCGTCGAGAAGATGGTGGCGAGTCACTTATCGTACAGGACCTGACTCCGGACGATAAAGGTAATCAGCGAGCTCCTCAACTTTTGTTCATTGCAGAAAAGATTAATTTGCAAGTTGATCCGAGTGGTGGAGCCTTAGTGTTTTCATTGGTTAATACGTATCCTATGCCTGATGAGAAAGGTAATTTGCAGAAATTGCCTTTTAGGAATGGATTGTTTATTCTCGATCCTACGAAAGCTGATGCTGAGCGTATGGGACCGCTGTTCTTTGCTCCTACTGAGGAGCTGGCGGTGGCATCCTTTGCCGTGTCTCCCGATGGATCGCTATTGTTGGCTGCAGTGGGTAGTTCAACGAAAGAGGGAACCATTGAAGTGAAAGGTCTTTTGACTTGTCCGCTCAAAATTGGTGGTGGACAGAGCATGACCCCGATTCTCGCTGGGGCGGTGGCTGATCCATGCTTTAGTCCAAAGGGAGATAAAATTGCGTTTGTAAAACGCGAGGGAACTAAGCGATCCATCTTCGTTGCGAAGGTTGACGGTTCGGACCAAAGAAACTTAACTGGAGATACGGGTGACTTTGCTAACCCTGTATTTTCTCCTCAGTATAAGTACTAATTTCTAGGAATCTAGGCAAGAACGCCCTAGAACCCTGTATAAATAGGGTCCTTTTAGTTAATAATGTTAAGAGGTACTCAGATATGGTGCCTTACGGATATGCGTACCCATTTTGGCGAAAGGCTTCAATCAATTCATAGTCGCGTGATTGCGATGGGCACTCATGCCACTGATATGATTAAGCAAGGCGCTGAAGCCATCATTCACTCAGATATTTCATTGGCCGGCGAGGTCATTCGGAAGGATGATTTTATTGACCAAGCTGAGCGAGACTTACTTTTTGAAACCATACGTTTGGTTATGCAAGAGACACCTGTCGCTTCTGATTTGAGGTTTTTGGTTTCCACTCTTGGAGTCATCGGTGAAATTGAAAAGGTCGCTGATGATGCCGTAAAGCTCGCTAGAAGGGGACAAAAGCTTGGTGGAGAGTTCCCTGCTGAATTGAAAGTTCTCTTGAGCACAGTTTCTGAGCAGTCTAGATCACAATTTGTGCATGCTCTAAAATTGTATTCGGAGTACTCAAAGGAGTTGGCAGAGTCAATTATTGCTCAGGAAGAAGTGGTTGACACGGGCTACAGTGAGGCTCGCCATAAAGTTTATGAAATGATGAAGGCTAATCCAGATAATCCCGCAAAGTACGTTAGGATTATCGAAGTGTTTCATGCTTTGGAACACATTTCGGACCATGCAGCCTCGATTGCGACGAGAATGCAGTTAGTCTATGAACCAGCGGAGCAGCAAATTACTCTACAGGAGTCAATAGCTCCGGCCGAAGCTGAATCCCAACCCGAGTAATTCGCCTTCGAGCCATATTTTCGACCCGCATTAGCCCTATTGGGGTTTCCACTTTATCACCCGGTCTAGCAATTCGCTCAAGTTGATTTGTGATGATGTTCGCAAGAGTTTCGGTTTTATCTTCGAGATCCAAATCCAGGTTGAGCTTTTCTATGAGTTCATCCATTCGTACTTCGGCTCTTGCGGATACACGTCCTCTTGCGAACACTTCGATGGTGGGTCGCTCGCTTTCTGGTCCGTCTTCAAGTTCTCCAAAGACCTCTTCCACGACGTCCTCCAGACTAATAAGACCGCTCGTGCCACCATATTCATCGAGAACGATTAGCATTTGAGTTTTCTCATCTCGCATAGTTTGGACAATTCGTTCTATGGATAAATTTTCAGGGATTGCGACGGCTGGTCTGACAATGCGTTCGAGATTGAAACTTGGGGCTTGGAGGTTGCGCACAATATCAACAAGGTAGACAATTCCGACAAGGTCATCCACATCGCCACGGCATACAGGAACACGAGTGTGTCCGAATTGGGAAACCTTTGAAAGTGCTTCTTGGGCTGTAAGCGAAGTATCTAGCCACTTTATATCCAATCGGTGAACCATGATGTCTCGCGCGTCCAAGGCATCCAGACGCAGTGCCTTGTTCACCATGATTGCGTGTTCTTTTTCTAAAATGCCCTCGGTGGCGGTGGACTGAAGCAGCATGAGAAGTTCTTCTCTGACCATTGAGTCTGTTTGGCTAGGCTTTGCTTCAATCCTGAAGGCTTTGAGAATGGCGTACGAGCACTTTTGTGCTAACCAAATCACTGGTTTGAAAAGCCATACAAAGCCTTTGAGTGGTCTGAAAAAGAAAATACTTAAGCGCTCTGGATGTCGCAGTGCAACGTACTTGGGAACAAGTTCCCCAAGAACCAATAGCATGAACAAGACTAATGCAAAAGAAATTGCTTGGCTGAGTCGATGGTCGAGCCATTTAAGTTGGTCGGTTAGGAGGTCGGTGACAAACGGTTCCGTGAAGGAGCCAATTGCAATACCTACCATAGTGATACCGATTTGTGTGCCGGCTATGTAGGGTGAGAGGTCTTGGGAAGCAGATAGGATTCCCTTGGCAATCTTGTTACCTTTTTTAGCAAGGGATTCAAGTCGAGACTTTCGTGCGGAGACGAGCGAATACTCTGCCCCCACAAAAAAGGCACTTCCAAGAATTAAAAGGATTCCAGCAAAGACGTTTATGCCTAAACCGCCCGCTGGAGCCTCGCTCAAACTAGTACCTCAAGGTGTTTCATAGATTATGGTGAGACATACGGTTTCACTTTGCCAGCCTTTAGCCTGGCTAACCAATAGTCAATACCCATGGAGTAGCTGTTACCATGAAGTCGTTCAAATTTATATTTATTAAACTTTGAGTCCTCGGGTGAAAGGGCAGGAGCATCCCAAGCTAAGCACGCAGATGAATGACTGTAGGTTTTGCCTCTCCAACTAAATGACTTAACGAGTGACTTGTTTTTTGGGTATTCGCCGTAGGGTGGGCAAAGGGGCATGTTGGCGGGAATTCCGTATTTCACCAAAAGATCGTTCATTTTGGCGATTTCTGATTTTACAACTTCATCATTCTGCTTGGACAGGAATTTATGATTGTAGGTGTGGTTGCCAAGTTCCGAACCCATTTCAAGGATCATTTTAACTTTCTTTTCACGGAGAGCTTTTTGTCCCCACATGACTGGCAGCATGTACCAAGTTCCTTTGACTGGAAAATCGGGATGCGTTTTTGAAAACTCTGACCAGATTCCAACTGCAGTGTGAGGATCGATGGATCCATCTTTTCTTAATTGAAATTGGTTGGGATGGGCATCATCGAAAGTGATTACCACAGGAGATGCACCAGGACCGAGAATCATTCGGTTTTCGACATATTCCGTCACGGTAACTGGGCGAAATCCGGCGTTGTAGAGATTTTCCAGATCCTGCCTAAATTTAGATGCTGATCGGAACATCGGGTTTGCACCTTCACGGATGTGATGGTACATGATGACAAAAACTTTGCCCTTAGTATTTGCGGGGCGATTCGAAACCCGAGGAAGAAACCACACGCTGTTCGGGTTTTGTTTTGAACGTTGTGGTTTTTGAAATCCGGAAACCGCTTGAGCTCTCACTGGAAGTTTGGGCGTAATTTGACCTTGGAAGCCAAACAAAGCAAGAGCAAGAGAAAAGAACATTGACGTTTCAGATATTAGTTTAGCAGGAGAACAGGTAACTCGATGTCCCAAAAACTATTCTAAAAATCGGCAGGAGAAAAGAGGCCCTCCTGGCCTTTATGCGCCCGCCACTCCGTTGGCAAACATTCAAGACGTTGAGAGTTCTCAAATAGATTCAAATTTCAAAAGTTAGTCCGTCGTGGCCTGGCTTGATACGGTACGGAGCGAGAATTTGGGTCAAT
>JAPLCS010000244.1:6570-9691 GCA_026392145.1 Fimbriimonadales bacterium
TGGTGTGATGGGTTGTATATACAGGGGCATTGAGAGCGAGTCCTTTCGATTCACGGATTCGAGTGACAAGCTCAACGCATTGAACAATGTCCATGTGCCCAACATAAGGAGTTTTGTGTAATCCATCGCTACACTCAACCACCATTGCATGAATTTGTTTGCCCTCTAAGAAGGCAAAAGTTTCTTCGCCGTAATATCCTGTATCCGTTGCATAAAGGAATTTCTTGCCATTCTTTTCGAAGATAAAGTTAAAACACATTTCATCCTGACTATGGTTGGCGAGAATGGGCGTTACCAAGTATCCAAGGTGCTCTTCCTGGACAAAAGGAGCTAGGCAGTGAGTCTCGATTGGCCACTTTGGATACCGTTCACTTATCTTTTTGCAGACTGATGTGTTGCCGAAAATTGCGTAGTTCAATTGAATTTCTTCGACGAATGGAAACATCGCGTACTGAAGTTCACTTAGGCATAGGTGATCGTCGTCGGAATGGGTGATGAACAGTGAAGTCCAATGTCTTGCGTCAAGTCCAAGGTTTTGAATTTGACTGAGAGTGTCCGGACCCAAATCAATTTTAAGAACATCATCGATGAGAGCTGCCGAACGAGAACGAATGTCTTTTCCGCGGTAGGTTCTGGCGTGTTGGTCCACTCTAGTGCCGCCATAGAATGACGGAATTCCATCTGCGCCCCCCGTACCCATTAGCAAAACTTTCATGACAAATTTGGCGTAAATGCCTTTGCTCTTCGAAAGCGTATCAGATTGAGATTATCAAAATGAAAATTCTCTCGGACTCCACATTATTGTTCCACTTTGAGGTGTGTTTGCGATAACAATTGTTCCCGGAAGCAGTTCAATGGATTCATTATGTTCAACTGAACTGAAAAAGTCTTCTTTCAGATGAGTTTTTATAGTCACATCGAAAGCTTTGGTACTTTCGCCCGATGATATTGGATTTGCATTGATATCTAGTTTGCGAACCTTAAAAACTTGCTCCAGTACTGATTTCCATTGTGGGCATTTTGCCGGAAGCACAAAGAAATTACGGTCTTTCCAATTGATTTCTAATGCAGTGTCACCATTCTTTGGAAGTTGGGTGCTAAAGCCGGTTTCTAATAGTTGGGCCGTGATTTTTTCGCTTGTTTCGGTGGTCGTTGAAGTAAAGGAGAACTCATTTAAGACAACGTTACTAGGATTCGTGATTGCAACGAGACAATAATCGGATGGTCGGATTTTTCCAGGTCGTGCCAAGTCTGATTGCATATTTTTAGCCGCAGCAAACATATCATGATTCCCAATTGATGGGCCGAAAATATACTTGCATTGCTTCAAGCGTACGCTGTTCCTCTTCTCTATTTGCAGGGACAACTGATTCGGTGCCAGCTAACTCGTTGAGAAGACACACTCCAAATTTGAACTCGTCATTATTAATGATGATGGTAGGATTCGTTGCCTCATCTGCTTGTGTAATGACTCCCTCTTTGCCCCACTGCATCCAAGTTGCTGTCATTCGTGCAAATCTCACAAATTGAGATCTGTCAGTATTTATTCGGTCCTGCTCTAGCATTTCCTTTATCCGGTTGAGGTTGCCGTCGACGACATTCCAAGCTCGGAAAGGCTGGGTGCTAATCATTGAAGATCTAGTTTACCGGTGATCTCTTAAGTTGTTTGGGTCAAGATGGGGTAGGAGAGTTTGGTGATGGATTGGTATCATGGATGCACATGAATTGGCAGAGTGAAATGAGCATGCTGGCTGGCATGGTGGATTCTCGCTTGGCTGAACTTTTGCCAGGCACTCAGGAACTCCCACATGAGTTGGTGGAGGCCATGCGGTATTCGTGTCTAGCTCCTGGCAAGCGAATTCGGCCGGTTCTAGCCATTGCTAGTTGTGTTGCTTGTGGAGGAACTAAGGAGGCTGCTATCGATGCCGCTTGCGCGGTTGAAATGGTACATGCCTTTTCCTTGATTCATGATGATTTACCTGCCATTGATAACGATAATCTCAGGAGAGGGAGGCCTACATGTCACGTAGCCTTTGGAGAGGCCGTGGCTATTTTGGCCGGAGATGCCTTGTTTGCTCTTGCTTTTGAGGTTTTGACCGAAATGGATTGCACTGCTGAGGTGCGGATCAAGTGTGTTGAACTACTTTCGAAGTGTTCTGGAATTCGGGGGCTGGTAAGTGGTGAAGCGATTGATATAATAAGCGAAGGGAAGCCTGTCTCTGCTCCAACCCTTGAACTGATTCACGTTCGCAAGACAGGGGCGCTCATTGCTGCGGCTTGTGAAATGGGTGCGGTCTTGGGTGGTGGTGATAGTGGCGCTCAGGCAAAGCTGAGATCGTACGGTGAAAAAATTGGACTTGCTTTTCAGATTGCTGATGACGTTCTCAATGTAGAGGGCGATGCTGAGAAGACTGGAAAGTCTGTTGGAAGCGATGCCGAACGGGGGAAAGCGACTTATGTTGGTTTATATGGACTTGAGGCCAGTAAAGCTAAGGCAAAGAGTTTGGCACAGGACGCCATTGGGCTCTTAATTAATTTTAGTGAGAATGAACTGCTTTCCGAACTTGCGTTGTTTTCTGTCGATCGAATTGTTTAGTAATTACTAGTTGTTTTGGTTGGTTGGATACAAAAAAGCCGAGCGGTGCTCGGCTTTGAATTTTCTGGATGTAATCCTTGGTGAGGTGACTAGCCTCCGCATCCGCCAGAACCGCATCCGCCACCAGATCCGCATCCGCCTGAGCCACATCCACCTGAACCTTCTGTTTTGAACGAAGATCCGCAACCACACGAGGATGTCGCATTAGGATTTTCTATCTTGAATCCGCCTCCGAGCACGTCATCAACATAGTCAACAGATGCACCCATCATGTATCCGAGGCTCATATTGTCAACTAAAACTTTAACACCATCGGTTTCAAAAATTTCATCGCCTTCTTCTGGCTGGTTTTCGTCCAGTGCCATGCCATACGAAAGTCCTGAACAACCACCACCCGCGACCCAAATTCTTAGGGCGGCGTGCGACTTTTCTTGGCTGTTCATCAGTTCGCGAAGTTCAGTTGCTGCTCTTTCGGTCAATGTGATCATGTTCTCTTAAATAATACGTCTAAGGTCACCTAAAATG